>DATHIZ010000431.1:0-5986 GCA_035316385.1 Bryobacteraceae bacterium
AGCCCAAACCGCCCATACTCCAGTGAAGGCCGCCAACTCGGGCAAAGTAATCTACGCCGACCGGCTGGGCATCTATGGCAACTGCGTCATCATCGATCACGGCTACTCGTTACAGAGCCTATATGGACATATGAGCCAGATTCTGGTGAAGGTAGGCGACACAGTAGGCAAACAGCAGCAGATCGGCATCAGCGGTTCCACGGGCATGGCCTTTGGCGATCACGTGCATTTCAGCATGCTCATCGGCGGCTATCAGGTGGACCCCAAGGAATGGTGGGACGAACATTGGATCCACGACCGCATACTAAGCAAAATCGGGCCAAGCGCGGGCAAAGAAACCACCAGCGCGCCCCCTCCCGAGCCCAAAAAACGCCACCGCCGCTAAACTCCTAACTCTTATGCGTTCATCCTTCCTGCAAGCCTTACGCTCCTGGAAGAACGCGAAAACTATCGCTCTACTCGCCATCACCGCGCTAGCCATCGGCATCGGTTCCACAACCGCCATCTTCACGGTTATCCAATCCGTACTGCTAAACCCGCTGCCTTACGCCAACGCCGAACGCTTTTACTCCTACTATGGAGCCTATCGCTCCCAACCTGGCCAATGGGCATCTGTTTCCTACGGCGACTATCTCGACATCGCCAGGCAAGCGCAAACGGTGGAAGTTTTCGGGTGTAGCTCCACGGGCAGCGTCAACGTAACCTTCAACCGCCAACCCTTGCATGTAACGGGCACGCAGCTATCCGCATCTCTCGCCCATTCTTTAGGAATCCGCCCGCTGCGGGGCCGCTGGTATGAGGAAGGCGAAAAGGAACCGGCCGGTCTGCATGCCATAGTCATCTCGGCTTCGTTGTGGCGGCGCTTCGGCTCCGATCCGGACATCGTGGGCAAAGCGCTTACCATGAACGGCGAACAGTTCACGGTCACCGGTGTCATGCCGGGCTGGTTTCGCTTTCCCATCCTCGCGAACAACAACGAAGTTTGGGCGCCGCTGAATCCCGACAGTAACCAAAAGAAGTTTCGCGAGTATCGCTACCTGAGCTGCGAGGCCAAGCTAAAACCCGGCGTGACGCGCCAGCAGGCGGAGCAGGATTTCAACCGCATCCAGGCCGGTCTGCAGCGTCAATATCCAGCCATCTTCGAACCCGACATGGCCACCTTGACGCCGGATGTGGAATGGGTCACACAGGATATCCGGCCCAGCCTCCTCCTGCTGCTAGGTTCAGCCGTGGCCCTTTTGTTGATCGCATGCGCCAACGTCGCAAGCCTGCTGCTGGCTCGTTCCGTCGCGCGCGCCAGGGAAACCGCCGTGCGAGTTGCATTGGGCGCCTCCAACTGGCAGCTTGCGTGGCATTACTTTTTCGAAGGAGCCTTGCTCTCGCTCGCCGGCGCCTGCATCGGAATCCTGCTCAGTCTCGCCCTGGTGCGCACTGTCCTGGTAATTGCAGCCGATCAAATCCCTCGCTCTGAGCAGATTGCCACGAATTGGCAAGCGCTCGGATTCGCTCTTCTACTGGCTGTTTCCTGTGGCATTTTCTTCAGCATCTGGCCGCTGTGGCAGGCACGCCGCGTCGCGCCGAATGAAGTGCTTTCCGAGGGCACTCGGGCTTCGGCGGGTGCGCAGAGCCAAAAGCTATTGAATACGTTTGTAGTCACGCAAGTAGCGCTTACCTTTTCCCTGCTGGCAATCGGCGCGCTGATTTTCGCGGACCTCGAAAATCTCTCGCACCTCCATCCAGGTTTCGATCCGAAGAACCTGATTGTAATGCACGCTTATGCGCCTATTGCAAAATATCCCACCGAAGAAAAGCGCATCGCTTATGAAACGCGCCTGCTGGAGGAAATTCAAGGCATCCCGGGCGTGGAGAAAGCGGGCTTCACCCAGGCCATGCCTATCCTTGCGTCAGGCAATAACACTCTGATGGACGTGGAAGGACGCCCAATCCTCGATGTAACGCACAGCGCTTCCGTCGAACAGCGGTTCATTAGTCCAAGCTACTTTCAAGCAATGAAAATCCCTCTGTTGCAGGGTCGCTTCTTCACTGAGAAAGACAAAGAAGGCCAGGTGATGCCCATGATCATCAATCAGAGCTTGCAGAGGCTCTACTGGCCGAAAAGTGATCCGTTGGGCGCTTTCGTTCGGACCCTCTCCTGGAAGGAAAGGCGCTTCCAAGTCGTCGGAGTCGTCGGCGATGTACGCAATGCAGGCGTGGCCAATCCGTCTCTTCCCGAATTCTATCTTTCTTACCGCTGCGTCACACTGCCGAACATGTCCTGGGCCGTCCGGTCGCCACTCAGATTGGAAACGCTCACGCCCGCGCTACGAAAAGCCGTGGAGCGAGTCGATCCCGAGCAGCCAATTTTTGATGTGCGGACCATGCCCGAAATCTTGAGTAACTCCGTCTCTGGAAAACGGCTGCAAATGCTGATGGTCAATTTTTTTGCGTTTTCCGCTTTGCTCCTTGCCATCCTCGGCATTTATGGCGTCGTCTCCTACACCGTGCGCCAGCGCGTTCGGGAAATGGGAACGCGCATGGCAGTGGGCGCCACGCCCAGAGACTTACTCACGCTGGTCCTTAGTAACGGTTTGAAAATGTCTGCCATTGGTATCGCGATCGGCCTTGCCCTCGTTTGGGCATTCACTCGCTCAGGAATTGCGAATAGCAACCTTCCGGACGCCCTTCCCGCCGTGCTGCTGGGAGCCATTGTCATTACCGCTTGCACTCTCCTCGCCTGCTGGTTCCCTGCCTGGCGAGCCACCACCTTGCCGCCTATGGTCGCGATCCGCGGCGACCTCCATTTGAGTTGGAGCAGCTTTCGGCAAAACTACCGGATCCTCACCGAACGTGTTTCGGAACTGGTTCTGCCATCGCACGAACCGCGCGCGCGTACCGGTGGAACCGAAATGCTGGCCGCCATCGCCGAAGCCAGCCGCAGCGCCGAATCCTTCACCGACGCTATCGATGCCGCCTTACAAACTCTACGCGAACAGCTCAAAGCGTCAGGGGTGTTCCTTCTCACGCGCCTTGCTGAGGATCAACCATTTCTAACGGCAGGGCAGCAGCAATTTGTTTTGCCGGCCGGCAGTCTACTCTTGAACCGCCTGCGCCATTACTCCTCCGCTCTTCCCCTCACCCGCGCGGATCTGGCCGGCTGGCGCAAATGGGCGCAAGAACAAGCGCCCGAGCACATCCCGGAATTAACCACTCTTGAGCAGATGGATGCTGCTCTTGCCGCGCCTCTGCAGTCGAAATCTGGAATTACGGGGCTGTTGATTTTGGCGTCGCCGCTCGAGCGCGGTTCTTACAGTGGAGCGGAACGAAGAGTAGTGCGCAGCGCCGCGGCCGAATTCGCGCTACTGCTCGAAAATAGCCGTCTCAGCGCGCGCATCGTGGATCAGGAGCGCCTCCGCCGCGAATTGGAGCTGGCCACCGAAGTCCAAAAACGCCTGTTCCCGGAAAGCCCGTTTTGCACGGCTGGCCTTCAGCTCACCGGCATCTGCATACCCGCGCGCGGCGTGGGCGGCGACTATTACGATTTTCTCGATCTCGGCAGCCGGCAAATCGGTATCGCTCTTGCGGACGTGGCAGGTAAAGGCATTGCAGCCGCGCTCATCATGTCCATCGTGCAAGCATCGCTGCGCAGTCTCGCCAGCACCGAAGGCATCTCATTGGCGGATCTCGCGGCGAAGATGAACCGCTTGCTCCATCGCTCCACCGGCGTGAACGGCTACGCCACGTTCTTCTACTCGCAATTCGATGAACAACGCCGCACGCTGCGCTACGTGAATGCCGGGCACAATCCGCCGTTTCTTCTGCGCCGGAACGGCGATATCGAGGAACTCTCAAACGGCGGCATGATCATCGGCATGTTCGCGCATGCAGCCTATGAAGAGACCGAGATTCAACTCCAGTCCGGCGACGTGTTGCTGGCTTTTAGCGATGGCGTAACGGAAGCACATAACCCTCAGGAAGAAGAGTTTGACGAAGAGCCGTTAAAAGACTTATTGCGCCGCGCCGCCGCTCTACCGGTTCAGGAGATGGCCGCGAAAATCCTGGAGGAGCTGAAAGCTTGGATGGCCGGTGCGCCGCAGCATGACGATTTAACCTTTATCCTCATGCGCGTGGCTTGATGCGAACCGAGTATAAGGACGTGCGGCTGAAGATGAAAAGCGTGCGCTGATCTTTTCCACCGAAGATAAGTTGATTCGGACGTTCGGGAACGGCAATCGTGTCAATCAGCTTCCCCGCCGGATTATAGACAAAGATCTGGCCGGCCGCCAGATAGACATTTCCAGCCGCATCCTGAGCAAGGTTCTCGCCGCCTTGATTCACAAATAACTTGAGATCGGAAAGTGTTCCGTCGGCATTGACACTCGCCGAGTAAGTCTTTTGTTCGGATTCGTTCGTCACATAAAATGGGCGGCCTGGAACGGCATTCACTAAGCCGTACGCCTGCAAAATATAGGAAAACTTCGCGCCAAAATACGGTTCGCCTTGAATCACGACCTCATCCGCTGGAATAAAGAGCGATCGATCGGGAGAAACGTACTGATAGAGCTTCCTGGTTGTCATGATCTTCCGAAACATCTGCTCCAGCGTTACGTACTCGTAAGTCTCCGTGGAGAGTGTATTGGAAAAATCCCCGTTGACCCAATAACTCGTCGGTAGAATCGCGGTCATTCCTGGGCGCTCCGCCGTCGGTTCCCTTTCGAGCAGCGTAACCTGATCTTCCGGCGCGTCCGGGCGGAAAGAGTAAACACTCTCGTCTTTTCCGCCGGAAGAAACGACAATTAAGTCGCCGGCCTTATCGAACATCAGATTCACCGGATCAAGCGGATTGTCGCGCAGGATGCGTAATTGCTTCGTCGCTGTTGACCACTTGTAAATGCGCTGCCAGTGCGCATCGACAAAGTACAGATCTCCAGAAGCATCCACGGCGCCGCCCGAGATGTTGAAGAAACCGGTCGATAACTTCTCCACCGGAAGCCCTCGATGGGGAGGAGCGGGCTTACCCGGCACGTCCAGCCAGGCGAACTCACGGTCTCTCACCACCGCATGCCGCGTCTCATCAACAATCGCATCGTCAAAAGAAACCTTACCGGACCGCACATGCTGGCGCCAATTTCCCTGTGCATCGCGCAACCCGATGGAGCTGTTATTGTCTACATGCACATTGCGAAACCGGATGTCGTGCGAATCGAAAATACGAATCGCATAAGGGAAAGGCTGGTAACTTCTCACGACACGGTAGCCGTGATAATTGGCGATGGTCAGGTTGCTACACCGGTCAATCTCCAGCGACTGCGCAAATGCGCTTTCTCCCACCTCGCCTTCCGTCTGCAGTGCGTACAACTCCCAATTGGCAACTTGCGAAAACTTAACCTCCGTGCGCACGTGATGCTCGCTCGATAATTCGTATACGTAGCCGGGCGTGGTTGTATTCGAGACGTAAAAGCCCGCCTGCGCGAAGGTATCCGGAGTCCATATGTTCGCGAACGTCCCGCCGCCGCCGTTGGTCACCCACAAACTCGCGTACTGTCCATCCCAGCGCTTATGGAGATCGGGGTCCGCCGTGTGCGTGTTGTTATACGGATCGATGCGTTTGCCGTCAGGACCGTTAGTGCCGTGTCCCCCCAGAAAGCGCACGTCATTCATCAGCGAATCCCTCCCCGCCATCCACAGCGCGCCCACAGCCCGGCTGTTAGTCCCTCCGGTGTAGATTCCAATGCCGGTCACGATGTTATGGCCGCCCTGCGGCGCTTCCAGCAGCGGACGAGGAGCACCAGGTCCTTGAAACGCCGGCGTCCGATCGGGAAGATCAAACTGAGCTTCATGCGGATGCAGACCGATAAGTACCGTATCCGGGCGAAGCGTAATAGAGTCTGTCACGATGTAACGGCCCGATGGAACGTAGAGGACGCGATGCCCGGCAATTGCTTTTTGAATCGACGCCGTATCATCAGTCACGCCATCGCCTTTCACG
>DATHIZ010000432.1:0-13908 GCA_035316385.1 Bryobacteraceae bacterium
TCATTTTTCCACCGCAGGCCACGGGTTCCCCCCACGCCGCAAAAACGGCGGCTCCCCCCGCAAGAGGGCAAGCCCCCTTGCGCGATCCCCCAAAGAGACGCGCAAAGATTTTCGTTGACAGAGGGAGGCCTTCTCATGGAAGCAGGAAGCGTAAGCGCCCACGATATTCCATTACTCACCAACGCCATAAGTAAACGGCATTGGGCCTAAATTACTTGTCTTTTACGCAAACGAGCTTCAAGTCAGTGCCGCCGCGATCGGTTTCGACGTGGCTATGGGTGGTCAGCGTCTCGCCATCCGCGGAGAGCTGCCAGCGGTCTTCAATGACTTCATTGTCGCCTTTGGATGTTTTCATAGTGGTTCGGATCACCAGGTCCGTCCCATCCCAGAAAGCTTTGCTTTGGGCCGGGCGGCCGCTGATGGTGTTGGTTGCCGGTGTACCGTCGGTGGTGTAAACCACGTCAGCCATGGTAGTGTTGCCACCCGAGGTCTGAACCGTGTGCAGGTTCAGGATGGGGTCGTGGTGATCGACAACCCGCACGACCATATCGGGCATCTTGAAGCCGTGAAATTCGCTGCGATCACGGACCATCCTCCAGCGCCCGGAGAAGTTGGGCTTAGCAGCGGGCGCTTGAGCGAAGGCGAGCGGCGGCAGGACGGCCACAACCCCGGCCAGGAGGAATTTTCGACGATCAAGCACTTCCATAATTTTGATTTTCTCACTTTAGAACTTTAGGTCCAATTGGGCACTTCTCATATGCATGGCCACCACACTCGCGCGAATGCCCATCAGTGAACCCCTACGGCGTTTAGACAACTTGGCGCTTCTGTTTCAGGAAGTGTTCACCGTGATTGCCCGGCTGCGGGCCGGACGGCAGAGGTTGAGCGACGCGGAAGTGTTCCGCATGCAAATGCGCAACGCCCTGAAAAGCGTTGAACAGGAGGGCCTCAGGCGCGGTTACGAAATGGAAGAATTGCGAGTGGGAACGTTCGCCGTGGTGGCGTTTCTGGACGAGGTCATCCTCGCTTCGCGCGACCCGGTCTTCCAGGACTGGCCAGATCAAACACTGCAGCTCGAGCTGTTTGGGGTGGAAGTAGCCGGGGAGATCTTCTACCGCGACGTGGAGCGGCTGTTAGCCCGGCAGGATTCCGAGTGCCTGGCCGATTTGCTGGAAGTACATTCGATTTGCTTGTTGCTGGGCTTTAGGGGGCGCTGCAATGGAGCGAAGAGAGAGACGGACCGCACTCTGGAACAGCTAGGAGAAAAGATCAGGCGGATTCGCGGAGAAGTTTCGGCGGCCGAGTGGCGCCCTGCTGCGCCCTTATCTCCGGTGCCTCTGAGAAGACGAGCAGTCCGGGAATGGCTACCGGCATTTGCGCTGTTGCCAAGGTCCAAGCAAGCGAGCGCGGAGGCGACAGCCGAGATCAATCTTCATTTTGCCGAAGCGGCGAAGAGGATGAGGACCGCCCGCGGGGTGAAGCAAATAGCAGCGCTTCCCGTGGTGTTTATGCTTGGAAACGCAGGGTCGGCCAAAACTAACCTTCTGGTCAACGCCGGCATCGATGCCGAGCTGTTGGCGGGCCAGGCATTCGAGGAGGCAACGGTAATCCCAACCCGCTCGGTGAATTTCTGGTACGGATGTGGCACGCTATTTGTGGATCCGGCCGGGGCAGTGCTGGCCGACGCGGCGGTGCGGCGCAGGCTCTTTCGGAAGTTTGCCGCGGCGCACCTTCATTCGTTGTTCCCGTCAAAGACTCCGCCTGCGCGCTCGGTGGTGCTTACCGTCGATTGCGGCACTTTTTTTCAATCGGGAGGTGCCGAGACTCTGGCGGCCACGGCTCGGCATTTTCAAGCTGTGTTGCGGGAGCTCGCCAGGGAACTGCAACTGGACTTTCCGGTGTACGTCGTTTTCACGAAGGCCGACCGGATTCCTTACTTCCGGGATTTCATGGCAAACCTGAGCGAGGGCGAGGCGGCCGAAGCCTGCGGCGTCACGCTTTCCGGAGATCAGACGCTATCGGGCGCTTTTCAGAACCTGTACTGTTTTCTCACGGAGGAACGCAATGCTCTTCTGGCGCGCGAGCAGAACGCGAATCATCTTGCGACCATTTATGAATTTCCGCGTGAGTTTGCAAAGATACGGCCCTTGCTGCTTCAATTCCTAATGGATCTCTGCACCCCCAACGATGTAGGAGGCGGCCCGTTCCTGCGAGGCTTTTATTTCACAGGCGTGCGGCCGACAATGCCAAAGGACGGCTCTCCAGCCGGACAGCAATGGCTTTTCCCCAAAAGGCTGTTTTCCGAAGTGATTCTAGCGGATCATCGCCTTAGCCCTTTAAAAATCTCGACTTTTTCGCAAGCCTAGCCTCTCGTTAGAACAGTTACACGCGCCGATAAGGGATCTTGAGCGGAGGTTTATGAGCGAACTAGAGACAGAAGACTCGAACTCATTACCAAGCAGCCCGGAGTCCATTCCCCAGGATGCCGAATTTCAACTCAGTAAGTTGAGCTCAGTCATAAACGGGCTTAACAGAGGTGCTACGGTGATTCGTTCTCACATCAACGCGGCATCCGGGGCAGTGCAGGCAGGAACGTATAGTGTGGATCCGCTGCGAGTCAGCGAACGAATTGTGCGCGACTGCCTGTGGGAAAACGACTCCTATTTGGTTCCAACGTCATAGCTGAAGCTGAAACGCGATTGTAAGACGACGCCCTGGGCATCTTCGAGAGCAATGCAATGAAAACTGCCGGCGCCGGGCTCTCCAAACCGGAGATCGGTTAAACCAAAGCGCTTCCCCTGCCCCATGTCCATAGGTACGGGTTCCTCGGACCACGCGGGAAAGCGCGCGAAATAACGGAAGTAGCGAAACGGCGGAGTAGCCTGCGCTTTCTGCAGCGCAGGGGTGACGGCGGGCTTATAAAAAATCCGGCCGCTCTCAGAATCGAGCAAACCCAGTGTATCTACGCTGAAGACACGGTAAGCGGACGCGGTCTCCACTACACCCCGCCAGTGGAACGGGTCGAATGCCCGAGGCAGAGCAGCCACGGAAAGAGGCGGCGCCCCCTCATACAGGCGTGATTCCAACTGCGCCACGGCGCGCCCATGGAGGGCCGCCCGGCCGATGTCGAACAAGAGAAAAAACAGGAGCGCAAAGATGGCGCTTCCCCGCCCTGGGCGCTTGCGCTCCCCAATTTCACTACCCACAAGACGCGAAAACAGCGGCCATATCAGACCGGCGGCCAGCACAAACAAAATCGTCCAATCATAGAGGCTGTTCAGATCGAGATAGAACCAGCGCGATGAGAACGGGAGGAACGGCCGTACGCCGTAGGTGTTGGTCCAATCAAGCAGTAAATGACTTGATAGGCCGGCGCAGCATATGAGCCACGCTTTGGCCCACGGCAGCTTTTGCCTGTAAACGGCGGCGACTAAGAGCACACATACCAAGGCTAAGAACGGAAGGAATACGAACGAATGCGTGTAGCCGCGATGCGATTCAAAGTAGGACAGCGGCCCGCGCACCAGGGTAATGATGTCGGCATCGGGAATGTTCGCGGAGAGCAGCAGAAGTAATGTGGCGCGCGGCGTGAAGCGGTCGAGTCCAGCACGCGCCAACGCTATCGCGGTCAACGAGTGAGTGACATTATCCATGCGCGGGAGCTTCAGTGCGTGCTAGGCGCAAACTGCAACCTGCAGCAGGGATTGCTCCCTGGCCAGGTACTCCGGCGGCACTAAAAGCGTGAGGGCGTCAGGGATGATCTCGGCGGTCACGGGTAGCTTGCCCACCAATTCTCCATCCATCTGGCTATAGATGTCCTGGCCTTCCACTGGCTCGCAAGTGACCGAACGGCCGCGCACGACGGTGACCCCGGGCATGCGATTGGCTTGTCCCAAGGCGACGGCCATCAGATAGGGTATGTAGCGGAGGCTTTGGGTGCCGCGAAAGAGCACTACTTCAAAGTCGTTCCGCAACAGCGATGCCCCGCGGGCGATTTCGAGATCGCCGCCGTAATTTCGAACGCGGCTGATGAGGGCGAAACTGGCTTGATAGCGCAACCCGTCGATGGTTAGGCCGAACTCATGCAGTGGGCGGAAGACCTGCGAAAAACCACCCAAATAGTAAGCGAGCTTGCCCAAGGCTGCTTTGAGGTCAAGGTTCAAGTGGTACACGACTTCCGCGTCAAGCCCGGCGCCGGACATGCACAGGAAGCAGCGCCTTTCGAAACTGCCCAGGCGCAAAGACCCCACTGAGATGCGGGCTGCCTGGAAACCGCGAAGGCGCGCGGCCACCTTGGTCATGTCCGTGGAAAGGCCGAGTTCGCGGGCAAGCACGTTCGCCGTCCCACCCGGCAGAATGCCAAGAGGAACGCTGGAGTGCAGCATGCCGTTCGCCACTTCGTTGATCGTGCCGTCGCCTCCGGCCGCCAAAATCAAACCGCAGCCGGCGTCGATCTGGCGGCGAGCTTGGGCGGAAGCACTGCCAGGCGCGGTGGTGGCGACAAGCTTGGCGTCAATTCCCTCCCCGGCCAGCGTTTCGATGGTACGTTGAAGCAAGTGCCGAGTGCGAGAAAGACGTCTAGCGACCGGATTATAGATGATGGCAGCGCGTTTCACTCGTAAATCTTCCAATCTCACATTATAGGTTCAGGAATGAAAGAGTCTCCCGCGCAGCGCGTGGAACATCTGCGGAAATTACTCGAACAGTACGAATATTCGTACTACGTACTGGATGCGCCGGAGGTGACGGACGCCGAGTTTGACACGCTGATGCGGGAGCTTCGCGAACTGGAAATCAGCCACCCTGACCTGCTGACGGCGGATTCGCCGACACAGCGGGTGGGCGGCCAGCCTCGGGAAGGATTTGTCAAAGTCCCGCATAGTTCTCCTATGCTCAGCCTGGACAATGCGCTGAATGAGCAAGAACTCCGGGAGTTTGACGCGCGTGTGCGAGCGCTGCTGAAAACCGAGGAGTTCACTTACGTGGCCGAGTTGAAGCTGGACGGACTGTCGATGGCGGCGCAGTACGGAGACGGGCGCATGAAGCAAGCTCTGACGCGCGGCGACGGACGAATTGGGGAAGACGTGACGGAGAACGCGCGGACTATTCGATCTCTACCGCTGCGCCCGCGGTCCGACGCGATTCCACAGAGCGAATTTGAAGCGCGGGGCGAAGTGGTGATGCAGCGCAAAGCGTTCGAGCGTATGAACGAAGGGCGCGAGCGCGACGGGCTGGCACGGTTCGCGAATCCTCGCAATGCAGCCGCCGGGGCCTTACGCGCGCTGGACCCCGCAGTTACGGCGGCGCGGCAGCTCGACTATTTCGCTTACTTTCTGATGAAAGACGGACGCCCGCTGTTTGCCAGCCATTGGGAGAACCTGGAACATCTGGTGGCGGCAGGATTCAAAGTAAATGCGCACCGCCGGAGATGTAAGGACCTGGATGAATTGCTGGAGTTCATTCGCGAGTGGGATGCCAAACGCGATTCGCTCGGGTATGAAACCGATGGAGTCGTAGCCAAGGTGGATTCGGTGCAGCAGCAGGACAAACTCGGCTGGACGGCAAAGTCTCCACGCTGGGCAATCGCGTTCAAGTATGCAGCCCGGCAGGCGGTCACAGTGCTCGAAAACATCGAGGTGCAAGTGGGGCGCACGGGGACGCTGACGCCGGTTGCGCGCCTGAAACCGGTCAGCTTTGGCGGGGTAACCGTGGCGCGGGCCACTCTGCACAACGAGGATGAGATTGCGCGCCTGGGCGTGCAGATTGGCGATACGGTCCTGGTCGAACGCAGCGGCGATGTGATTCCTAAAATTGTGCGCGTCGTGGAGCCGGGCGCGCACCGCACGCCCTATCGCATCCCTTCGCACTGCCCGGTGTGCGGCGGCCATGTGGTGCGGGAGGAAGGCGAGGCGGCCAGCCGCTGTGTCAATACGAACTGTCCGGCGCGTTTGCGCGAATCTCTGCTGCACTTTGCCGCGCGCGGCGTGATGGACATAGACGGCATGGGCGACGCGCTGGTGGACCAACTGCTGGCGCGCGGGCTGGTACGCGGAATTGCCGATCTCTATGACTTGAAGCTGGAGCAGTTATTGGAGCTTGAGCGCATGGGGGAAAAGTCCGCCTCCAAGGTGCTAAAGAATATCGACAACTCGCGGAAGCAGCCGCTCTGGCGTGTGCTGAATGGCTTGGGCATTCCTTTCGTGGGTGAACGGACGGCACAACTCCTGGCCGGACATTTTGGTGATTTGAATGCGATTGCGGCCGCCTCGGTGGAAACGCTGCAGGAAGTAGCCGAAGTGGGTCCCAAGGTTGCCGAATCCGTGCGCCAGTTTTTTGCCGAAGAGCGCAATGTCGATCTGGTGAACCGGCTGCGCGCGGCCGGGCTGTCTTTCCAAGGCGAGAAAGAGAAAAAGAAGACCGGCCCGCTGACCAAGCTCAACTTCGTTATCACGGGCACGCTGCCGACCCTGAAGCGCGAGGAGGCAAAGGACTTGATTGAAAAAGCCGGCGGGAAAGTGGTGGGTTCGGTCAGCGCCAAGACGAATTATTTGCTGGCGGGAGAAGAAGCCGGATCGAAGCTGGATAAAGCGCGAGACTTAAATGTGCCCGTCATCGACGAAGCGGAGTTATTCGCTATGCTGAAATTCTAGCGGAATAATACACTGCATTTTCCTTTTCATTCGCTGGCCGCGTGGTGGCAGCACTTCGGCAAAACGGTGACTGCATGGGGTCCGCAAGGACTGTTTCTGCTGGCTGTTTTTGATTCCGCGGGCGTGCCGCTGGTGGGCGGAGTGGATGCGCTGCTGATCGCCATCGCCACCAATCAGCCGGAGCTGGCCTACCTGGCGGCGTTTCTGGCAATTGTGGGTTCGCTCACCGGCAGCCTGATCCTCTTCTTCCTGGCACGGAAGGGCGGCGAAGTGCTGCTGTCGAAGCACATCTCGGGCCGCGCCGGCGCGCGAATGCATTTGTGGTTCCAGCATTACGGCCTGATCACAGTGTTCATTCCAGCCCTGTCACCACTGCCGCTGCCCATGAAGATTCCGGTCTTCTGCGCAGGCGCTTTGCGGGTGAGAATCGCCTATTTCATAATCGTGGTGTTGTCGGCGCGCACCATCCGTTACGTGGCGCTCGCTTACCTGGGGCGGAACTACGGGCTGCAGGCGTTTGCGCTAGTGAAAACGCACGGCTGGGAGATCGGCATCGGCGCGCTTGCGATGGCCGCGATTGTCGGTATTTCGCTGCGGGCTTTCCAGCGGCATGAAGCGGCGCTTGGCAAGCCTGAGTAAGCGTGCGCTAGCCGTATCTCTTAGGGCCACTTCTGCGCGCCGTGAAGAATACGGGCAACATGAATGACATCGCCCGTGATCTGGTAGACCACTATATACGGCAAGGGCGAAAGCACGAGTTCCAGCGTTCCCGCCTTCTTGCCCGGACGCCCGCGGTACGGGAACAGCAGCAGCGTGACGGGTGCATTGTAAACCTCGCGTACCAAGTCGGCAGCACGTCCAGGCGTCTGTTCAAGTAGATAATTCGCGATGCGCGCCCAAGGTCGGCGGCGGCTTCCTCGGTCCAGCGAAGCTCCATCTATGAGCGGGAGGGATTCTCGGTCAGTAGCTTTTCCAAGCGCGTTCCGGCTTCCGCGTGCGATAGCACTTCACCGCGCTTGATTTGCGCTAAACCCTCTTCTACCTCACGTAGAAACCACTCATCATAGTCTACGAGGCGCTCTACCGCTTCTCTCACCAGTATCTCTGCATCGCTTCCGCGCGCGGCGGCCAAGCGGCTGAGCTTGGCCTGCAGATCGGGCTTCAGGTGGACTTCCATACCTGTAAGTGTAAGGACGCCTTCGCCTACTGTCAAACGTCGGAGCTCAGACCAATTTGGATCAGGATGGATCTTCGGTACGATAAACCCATGTCTACCCTATCCCGCCGGAACTTCGTTGTCGGAACGGCTGCGATGCTGCCCATCGCGAAAGCGGCTTTCGGGCGCGAGCCACTCAGCGCCAGCAATCTGGGCGTGCAGTTATACACGGTCCGCAATACAATCACCAAAAATCCTGAAACCGTCCTAAAAGCCATTCAGGATATCGGCTTCAAAGAAATTGAAGCAGTGTACGCCACGCTGGACCAGATTGGACCAGCCCTCAAACAGACGAAATTGGAGCCGGTCAGCGTACACGTGGACACCGCCATTTTCATGGAAGGCGGCGGCAAACTCGACGAAGCCATCGCGAAGGTGAAGCAGTTCGGCTTTCAATATATAGTAGTGCCGTATATCCCTCCGGCCCAGCGCGGTGGGGCGGAGGTGTTCAAGAAACTGGCCGCGGTTCTCAACACCTCAGGCGAGAAGGCGAAAGCAGCCGGACTGAAGCTTTGCTACCACAACCATGCTTTTGAGTTCGAAAAGCAAAGCGGCGGCAGCGGCCTGGAAATCATGATGAAGGAAACACACAAGGATCTGGTGTTTCTGGAACTGGATATTTTCTGGGTGAGCGTGGCGGGCAATGATCCGGTGAGCTTGTTGAAGAAATACTCGGGCCGCATTCCATTGTTGCACTTGAAAGACAAGGCGAGCGGCATTGCGACACAGTACAACGAGAAGGTGCCGAAAGAGACGTTTAAGGAGGTCGGCAACGGGTCGCTCGACATGCCGGCGGTGCTGGCGGCGGCGAAGAGGGAGAATGTGCATCACTACTTTGTGGAGCAGGACCAAACTGCCGGCGACCCATTGGATAGCCTGCGGCAGAGTTACAAGTATCTGAGCGGGCGCTTTGCCAGTTGAACGTTGAATCGTACCCCAAGCGTGTTCGCGTGGTCGAAGTAGGGCCACGCGACGGGCTCCAAAATGAGCGCGCCGTGTCCGTCGAGACGAAGGTGACGCTGATTGAATCGCTTGTCGAGGCGGGCGTGACCACGGTGGAATGCGGCAGCTTCGTCTCGGCGAAACGTGTTCCTCAAATGGCGGATACGGCAGCAGTGCTGCGGAAACTGCGCCGCAAACCGGGCATCAGTTACACTGTGCTGGTTCCGAATCTGCGAGGACTTGAGGCGGCGGTTGCCTGCGGGGTGGAAGAAATTGCGGTGTTTGCATCGGCATCGGAGAGTTTTTCACAGAGTAATATCCAAAGCTCCATCCCCGGCAGCTTGCAGCGTTTGGGCGCGGTTGCCAGGCAGGCCGGGGAGTTGAAGATTCGAGTGCGCGGCTATGTATCCTGTGTCCTGGGCTGTCCGTTTGAAGGCGACGTACCCACCGCGGCGGTGGCGAGCGTGGCGAAAGCGCTGCTCGACATGGGATGCTACGAGATTTCGCTGGGCGATACGATTGGCGTGGGCACGCCGCTCAAGACGCGGGCGATGCTCGAAAGAGTCGCGCATGAGGCGCCAATGGACCGGCTGGCAGTACATTTTCACGATACCTGGGGGCAGGCGCTGGCAAATGTGCTGATCGCTCTGCAACTGGGCGTAGCCGCGGTGGATGCTTCGGTGGCGGGCCTGGGCGGCTGTCCTTACGCGCCTGGAGCAACCGGGAATTTGGCGACAGAAGATCTGATTTACCTGTTGAATGGGATGGGCATTGAGACGGGGATTGACTTAGAAAAATTGGCGGCGGCCGGCCGCACGATCTCACACGCGCTAGGGCGCGAACCGGTGTCGCGAGCAGCGGCGGCGATAGCGGCGAAGGGGCGGGCGTGAACAAAGTCATAGCGAGTATGGATGAAGCGGTCGCCGACATCCGGGATGGCGCGACAATCATGCTAGGCGGCTTCGGGTTGTGCGGTATACCCGAAAATCTGATTGCGGCCCTGGTGCGCAAGCGCGTAAAAAAGCTGCACACCATCAGCAACAACATGGGTGTGGATGGTTTCGGCATGGGGCTGATGCTCGAAGCCGGCATGATTGCCTCCCACGTGGGCAGCTATGTGGGTGAGAACAAGCTGCTGGAAAAACTGGTAATCGCGGGGAAGTTGACCGTTACTCTGATTCCACAAGGGACGCTGGCGGAACGCATACGGGCAGGCGGAGCGGGCATTCCGGCGTTTTACACGCCTGCCGGAGTGGGCACGATGGTGGCGGAAGGCAAAGAGGTCAGGGAGTTTGATGGGCGCGCCTATCTGCTGGAACGCGCTCTGACGGCTGATTTCGCGCTGGTCAAAGCATGGCGCGGCGACCGGATGGGTAACCTGGTCTACCGCAAGACCGCGCGGAATTTCAACCCGATGATGGCGACGGCGGCGGCCATCACTATTGCCGAAGTGGAAGATTTGGTAGAACCGGGAGCGCTGGCTCCCGACAACGTGATAACGCCGGGTATCTATGTACAGCGCGTGGTGAAAGGCCTGATCTATGAGCGACGCATTGAGCGGCGGACCATTCGATAAGAGCGCAAAGGGCGCCGACACGCCCGTTTTGCGCGAGTTCGACAAAAGAGAATTAATCGTCCGCCGAGTGGCGCGGGAGCTGCAGGATGGATTCTACGTGAACCTGGGGATCGGGATGCCGACGCTGGTGGCGAATCACGTACCAAAGGACATCGAGGTGATTCTGCAGTCGGAGAACGGGATGCTCGGTCTGGGACCCTATCCGGTGGCAGGAACGGAGGATTGCGACCTGATCAATGCCGGGAAAGAGACGATCAGCGAACTACCCGGCAGCGCCTATTTTTCAAGCGCGGAATCTTTCGCCATGATTCGCGGCGGACATGTAAACCTTAGCATTCTGGGCGCCATGGAAGTGGATGAAGAGGGCAACCTGGCGAACTGGATGGTTCCGGGAAAAGTGGTGAAGGGCATGGGTGGGGCCATGGACCTGGTGGCAAGCGCGCGGCGCGTTATCGTGGCGATGGAGCATACGACCAAAACCGGTGAGCCGAAAATTCTGAAAAAATGTACGCTGCCCATCACCGGACTCAAGGTGGTGGATACGGTGGTGACGGACCTGGCGGTCCTTCGTGTGACGCCCGACGGCCTGATGCTTGAGGAACTAGCGCCGGGCGTTACGGTCGAGCAGGTGCGCGCTGCAACGGAAGCGGAGCTGACGGTGAGTAAGAGTTTGAAGAGCATGTTTTAAGGAGTTCACATGACACGGCGGGAATTAGCAGCAGGCGCGATTGCGGCCATCGCGGCGGGTGGAGTTTCCGGGCAGGAAAAGAAGAAACGCGAGCGTACGTCCGCTTCCGTGCCAGCCGATCCGGATGCGCCTGCCGTTCAGGACGGCACATTGCCGGAGCAACTGCCATTCGGGCCATCCATTGACTTTGCGAGACGCGACGCAGCCGCGCGCGTGGAGCCGTTTCCCATGACGGACGTGCGCCTGCTGCCGGGCGTATTTCTGGAAGCCCAAGCGGCAAACCGCGCGTTCCTGCTGGCGCAATCGACTGACCGCTTGTTGCATGTGTTCCGAGTGAATGCGGGACTTCCGTCAAATGCCGAGCCGCTGGGTGGTTGGGAAAAACCGGATGGCGAACTGCGCGGCCACTTTGTAGGGCATTATTTGTCGGCGTGCGCGCTCATGTATTCCGCCACCGGCGACCAGGAGTTTCAGAAGCGCGGGACATACCTGGTCAGCGAACTAGCCAAGTGTCAGCAGAAATTGCAAGGCGGTTACTTAAGCGCGTTCCCAACCGAGTTTTTCGATCGTCTCAATGCCCGCAAAAAAGTGTGGGCGCCGTTTTATACCGTCCATAAGATTATGGCCGGGCTGCTGGATATGCACATGCATTGCGGCAGCCGGCAAGCACTGACGGTCGTGACCGGCATGGCGGAGTGGGCCGATCAATACAGCGCCGCATTGCCTGAAGAGCATATGCAGATGGTATTGGATACAGAGTATGGCGGCATGAATGAGGCGCTGTACAATCTGGCCGCCATTACCGGTGAAGAACGCTTCGCGCGCGCCGGGGACCGGTTCACCAAGAAGCGCTTCTTCAATCCGCTGGCGTTGCGGCGCGATGAGCTGCGCGGCTTGCATACGAATACACATATCCCTCAAGTGATTGGCGCGGCGCGGCGTTATGAAATCAGCAGTGACCAGCGCTTCCGCGATGTGGCCGATTATTTCTGGCAGACCGTGGTGGAAACCCGCACGTACGCGACAGGCGGCACCAGCAACAACGAAGGCTGGCTCGTGCAGCCGAACCGGCTTGCGGCGGAACTGGCGATGGGGCATGACACGAACGAGTGCTGCTGCGCGTACAACATGCTGAAGTTGACGCGGATACGGTATGGCTGGACCGCCGACCCGCGCCTGTTCGATTACTACGAGCGCGCGCTGTATAACCACCGGCTGGGCACGATTAATCCGGCGGGAGAGACGCAATATTATCTGGGCATCGTGCCTGGCTCCTGGCGGACTTTTGCCACGAAATACGACAGCTTTTGGTGCTGCACCGGAAGCGGCGCGGAAGAGTATTCGAAGCTGAACGACAGCATTTATTTTCACGATGACAGCGGCATCTATGTGAATTTGTTTATTGCGTCGGAAGTGAATTGGACCGGGAAACAATTTCGTTTGCGGCAGGAGACAAAGTTTCCCGAGGAAGCACGAACGTCGTTCGTCGTAGAAACAGCAAATCCCGTGAAACTGACAGTGCATCTTCGAGTTCCGATCTGGATAACGGGGGGCGCCACGGTCAAGATCAACGGAACAGTTAACGATGTTTCAGCGGCGCCGGGTAGTTATTTATCCATTACGCGGGCCTGGAAGCAAGGCGACCGCGTGGAGATGGAACTACCGATGGCATTGCGGTATGAAGCCATGCCCGACGACCGGAGCTTGCGCGCAATTTTGTACGGCCCGCTGGTGCTGGCAAGTGGCGTGGGAAGCGCGGGCCTGGAAGCCGGAGCGATGGGTCCGAATCTCAAAAAGTATCCAGCGCCCCCGATACCCTCAGTTCAGGTGGGCGAAAAAGCACCCGCGGAGTGGCTGCATGCGGCTGGCGAACCGTTGACCTTCCGCGCGCGGGAGACCGCGATGGCGTTCATGCCGTTCTACAAAATGACCGGCCAACGCTATTCCATCTACTGGCGAATGGCTTAATTCTTGAGAAACTGACGCAGCCAAGCCTCGGCCAGTTTCGGCCATAAGGTCACGGCTTGAACCGTCGGGCGCATCCCATATCCATGACCGCCGGTGCTGAATAAATGCATCTCCGCGGTGACCTTGGCGTCTTTCAGCGCCCGGTAATAGACGAGGCTATTTTCTACGTGGACCGGATCGTCTTCCGTTTGGACGATAAACGTAGCCGGAGTTTGAGCGGTTACTTGAAACTCCGGTGCGAGCGTTTTGCCTTCTTCAGCCTCGGCCCGATGCCCGGAGTACGCCAGATACGCGGGATAAATGAGAACGGCAAAATCCGGACGGCAACTGAGCTGATCCGCCGGGTCAACCGGCGGGTAAGACCGTTGAGCGTAGTCGTTGCTCAACAATGCCGCCAGATGGCCGCCCGCCGAGAAACCGAGCACTCCGATGCGTTTCGAATCCAGATTCCATTCAGCGGCGTGTTGGCGAACGACACCCATTGCGCGTTGGGCATCCTGCAGCGGAGCGGCGTGGCGGGAACTACCGGGCGGCTGAGGCACGCGGTACTTCAACAACACCGCGTTGATGCCGATTGAATTCAGCCAGGAGCAGATCTCCGTGCCTTCCAGATCGAGCGCGAGGATGCTATAGCCGCCGCCGGGAAAAACCAGAACGGCCGCTCCGGTGTTGTTCTGTTTCGGCGCCGGGTAGAACGTAAGGGAGGGTTCCGTCACGTTGCCAAGGCGTATGACGGGCTTTCCCGCCACCACATTGTCTTTCGCGGTCGTAGTGTCGTGTTCCGGACCGGGCGCAAACTTCGGACCGGGCACGCCGCCGGGCCACAGCGGAATAGGAGCTTCGGCCGCGGCGACTGTGAGCGCGGCCA
>DATHIZ010000433.1:0-10811 GCA_035316385.1 Bryobacteraceae bacterium
CTCCTACGGACTTGGTCCACGTGGAGTATTTTCGGCCGTTCCCATTGCCGATATCGTCTTCACCATTACGGCATTCCTTCTGTTCCGGCGCGGTGCATGGAAGCAGCAAAAGATTTGACTTGGCTACTTCTCGATCGCTGCGGCGCTCATAGCCAGGAAGGCATTTATTTCGTCGGCAGTATCGCTCCCGCCGGTGTTCCGCTGCATCATGAACACGCCGTCCATGTCTTTTTGCGGATCGACCCATTCGTAAGTACGATACGCGCCGCCTTTTACGTAACTTCCCAGCGAGTTATAGCGGAACATTCCCTCAACTCCGCGCACGACTTCGTAGCCGTAACCGTGACCAACGCCCGGCACCCATCCGGCTTTGCTATCGCCAGTGTGCGAGGTGGTCATTAGTTCCACCGCCGCCCCGGAGAGAACACGCCGGCCGTTCAACGCGCCTTTGTTGCGCATCATTTCATTAAACTGCAGCATGTCGGCGGCGGTGCTGATGAGGCCGCCTGCCGGGACGGGCACGGTGCCAGGCTTCCCCCACACCGCCTCTACACGCACCAGCTTTCCTTCCGCCGAGCGCCCGTAAAGAACCGCCATGCGATCCAGCTTTTCCGGCGGGACGACGAAAGAAGTATCCTTCATGTTGAGAGGCGCGAAGATGCGCTCACTCAGAAATTGATCGAACGGCTGTTTGGCGACTACTTCAATAATGCGCCCCAGGATATCGATTCCCAGGTTGCTGTAATTCCAGGCTGTGCCCGGCTCGAAAAGCAAAGTAGCTTTGACGCCCCTGCTTACTTGTTCGGCTAAACTCTTCGGAGGTTCCGCGCCTGGCGCTTCAGGCGCACCGGCAGGCAGTCCCGACGTGTGAGCCATCAGGTCTTCAATGTTGATGGGGCGCGACGGCGTCACGAGCGAGCAGTTATATCCTGAGCGTGCACCGCAGGCGTTCAGCTTGAGTCCGCGATATTCGGGCAAATACTTCTCTACCGGATCGATGACGGAAATGCGGCCTTCGTCCACCAGAATCATGATGGCCGCGCACGTGACCGGCTTGGTCAGCGAGGCGATGCGGAACAGTGAATCCTTGCGCATCGGCTTTTTATTTTCCAGGTCCTGGTAACCTACGGCTTCGAAACTGGCAATGTGGCCGTGCCGCGCCATAATCGTTACCATGCCAGCGGTAGTGCCCTGCTCCACAAATTCTTTCATTCGAACCGGAATAGCCGCCAGCCGTTCGGCACTCATACCAGCCGCCGCGGGATCTGTCCTGTTGAAGTCGAAACTATCCGCGCCCAGGCACAGCAAGGCACTACACAGTAACAGTAGGACTTTCATGAGTATTCAATCTTAGCGAGACTGCGTGGCAAAGGTGGCCAGTTTCTCCGGGGCCACTTCCACGCCGCCAATCCGCATGCGGTAAAAAGAACGCCAAGCGAAGTACATGGAGATTGCCATGAAGACCACGGCCAGAACATGCCCGAGCAATGCTCCGCCCTCCGCCGACAAAGAAACCGCCAATTCGACCGCGAGCAGTCCGAATAGCGTGGTGAACTTAATAATCGGATTCAGCGCCACTGAGGATGTGTCTTTGAATGGATCGCCAACGGTATCTCCAACAACGGTTGCATCGTGCAGCGCAGTTCCCTTCTCCTTCAATTCCGTCTCGACAATTTTCTTGGCGTTATCCCACGCGCCGCCGGCATTCGCCATGAAGATGGCTTGATACAAGCCGAAGAGCGCGATGGAAATGAGATAGCCAATGAAATAGTACGGCTCAACGAAAGCAAAAGCCAGTGTTACAAAGAAAACAGTCAGAAAAATATTGAACATACCGCGCTGGGCATAGCGCGTGCAGATCTCAACTACCTTCTTACTATCTTCGACTGACGCCTTAGTCACGCCCTCTAACTTGATATTGGCCTTGATGAACTCGACCGCTCGATAAGCGCCTGTAGTTACTGCTTGTGTGGAAGCGCCGGTAAACCAAAAAATAATAGAGCCGCCGGCGATGAGTCCGAGCAGAAAAGGCGGGTGCAAGATAGAAAGATTCTGAATCAAGTCCGGACGCAGCCCATGCGTAAGCGCGACTACAATGGAAAAAATCATGGTGGTTGCGCCGACGACAGCAGTGCCGATCAACACCGGTTTGGCGGTTGCTTTGAACGTGTTTCCGGCGCCGTCATTTTCCTCGAGATGATCCTTCGCCTTCTCGAAATTGACGTCAAAGCCGAACGTTCGCTTGAGTTCCTGCTCGATGCCCGGAATTTGTTCGATGGTCGAGAGTTCATAGACCGATTGGGCATTGTCGGTGACCGGACCGTACGAATCCACGGCGATAGTAACAGGGCCCATTCCCAGAAATCCGAAAGCGACCAAGCCGAACGCGAAGACTGCGGGCGCCATCATAATGTCGTCCATGCCTAACGTGCTAACACCGTAAGCCAGGCTCATTAACATCAGAATGGCGAGCCCAATCCAATAAGCACTCATATTCCCGGCCACGAATCCCGAAAGTATATTGAGCGACGCTCCACCTTCGCGAGACGACGCAACTACTTCGCGCACGTGCGCCGAGTTCATCGACGTAAACACTTTAACTAATTCGGGGATAACAGCGCCGGCTAGCGTTCCGCAAGTGATGACCGTGGAAAGTTTCCACCATAAGGTAGTGTCGTTCGCGAGGTCCGGAATCATCAAGTAGGACACTACATAGGTTGCTCCGATGCTTACAATTGATGTAAGCCAGACCAAACTGGTTAGCGGCGCTTCGAAATTCATCTTGTCCGCGTTCTGATATCTGCTCTTGGCGACGGCCGAGTTCACCAGATACGACAGCCCGGAAGAAACCACCATCATCACGCGCATGGCGAAGATCCAAACCAGCAGCTGGCTTTGGACGAGCGAACTGTTGACGGCCAGCACGATGAACGAAATCAGCGCGACTCCGGTGACCCCGTAAGTTTCAAAACCATCCGCGCTGGGTCCAACGGAATCGCCCGCGTTGTCGCCGGTGCAATCGGCAATCACGCCGGGGTTGCGCGCATCGTCTTCTTTAATCTTGAAGACGATTTTCATGAGGTCGGCCCCAATATCGGCGATCTTGGTAAAGATGCCGCCCGCCACGCGCAGCGCCGCCGCTCCGAGCGATTCACCGATCGCGAAGCCAATAAAGCAAGGTCCGGCATAATCGCGCGGGATGAACAGCAAAATAAACAGCATGATCACCAGTTCCACGCTAATGAGGAGCATCCCTATGCTCATGCCCGCTTTCAGAGGCATGTCGTAACACGGGTAAGGCTTGCCGCGCAGGCTGGCGAAAGCGGTTCGCGAATTCGCGAATGTGTTGACGCGGATCCCAAACCAGGCCACGCCACAGCTTCCGCAGATGCCAATAATGCTGAACATCAGGATGACGAAGACTTTTATGGCCGCGAAGTGCTGCAGCACCCCGAAATAAAAGACAATGATCGCGCCGATGAATAACTCGAGGATCACTAGAAAGCGGACCTGCGTGGCTAAATACGTTTTGCACGTCTCATAGATGAGCTCGGAAATCTCGAGCATCGACTTGTGCACCGGCAGATTCTTGAGCTGGTTGTAGATAACCAAGCCGAATAACAGACCGAGTGCAACGACGAGCAGTCCGTACATCAGGAGGGTGCGGCCGTCAATCGCGCCGCCGAAAAAAGTTGCCTGACTGAGATCAGGGAGAACCAGGTTGGCTTCGCCACCAGCGGTTTCCTGAGACAGCAATGGTGTGGAATTCGCGAAGAGAAGCGCGACCGCGACGAACGGGCCGGACAACAGAGACTTAGGGGTGCTCACGTCGCTTACAATATCGCAACCCTATAAATGATTCAAGTTACTTGAACGAAAGGCTGGTGGGAACGGGCAGATTCGAACTGCCGGCCTGCCGCTTAGGAGGCGGCCGCTCTATCCAACTGAGCTACGTCCCCAGCAATTGCAGTTTACCAACGCCGGAGACCTTTTTGGCCGATGTCGCGGCGATAATGCATGCCGTTAAAGCGAATTTTACCGGCAGCTGCGTAGGCGCGGTCGATCGCGGCCTGCAAAGTGTCGCCGCCGGCGGTCACTGTCAGCACGCGGCCGCCGCTGGTCACCAGGTCATCGCCCTGCAGTTTTGTTCCCGCATGAAAGACGGTAGCTCCGGTGGCTTCGGCGTCCGCAATTCCGGTGATGACGTCGCCGAGCCGAGGCACACCCGGATAACCCTCTGACGCGAGGGTGATACAGACGGAACAACCACTGCTGACCGGAAGCGAAGCCGCGCCCCCGCCAGTGACGACTGAGTAAAGGAACTTCGCGAAATCGCCTGGGAAACTATGCAGAATAGCTTGCGTCTCAGGATCGCCTAAGCGCACGTTGAATTCGAGCGCCTTCGGACCATCGGCCGTCATCATCAGACCCGCGTAAAGAAAACCAGTGAAAGGAGTTCCTTCCGCGCTCATTCGGCGCAGCGTGGGAAGCATAATGCGCTCCAGCACTTCGCTGCTTTGCTCCGGGGTAAGGATGAGCGGATCGGCATAAGCTCCCATGCCACCAGTATTTGGGCCTTGGTCACCATCGAAAACGCGCTTATGATCCTGGGAGGGAGCAAATGGCAGCAGGTGGCGGCCATCACTGATGCCAATGAAGCTGACTTCTTCACCCTCCAGAAACTCTTCAATCACCAGGGACGGTCCGAGACGCTCGACCGCCCGTTCGGCTTCCGCCTGATTTTGGGCGATCACGACGCCTTTGCCGGCTGCCA
The DNA here is from genome assembly GCA_035316385.1 of Bryobacteraceae bacterium. Classification (GTDB taxonomy): domain Bacteria; phylum Acidobacteriota; class Terriglobia; order Bryobacterales; family Bryobacteraceae; genus Bog-105. The sequence goes on from DATHIZ010000433.1 coordinate 4,775, forward strand.
AACCATCCGCTTTGATCACCACGGGAAATGGGAAGCGCTTTATGGCAGAGAGTGCTTCGTGAGCATCACTTGTTTGCACCGAGCGAGCCGTCGGTATGCCGGCGCGTTTGAAAAACTCTTTGGCGAAGACTTTTGAGCCTTCGAGGCGCGCCGCTGCCTGCGTGGGACCGATGATCTGTAGACCACGGCGGCGGAAGTGATCCACTATCCCGTTTACCAAAGGAACTTCGGGTCCGACGATAGTCAGGGTGACGCCATGCGCCAAGGCAAGATCGACATAGGCGGAAACGTCCACAGGCGCCGGGACACACGTCGCCACCTGAGCGATGCCGGGATTGCCCGGACTTGCAACTATTCCAGTGACTGAGGGCGATTGCGCCAACTTCCAGGCGAGGGCGTGTTCACGGCCGCCGCCGCCTACGATTAAGATCTTCAAAAGCAGTTTCCCCAGCTAGAATAACGGATGGGAATGCAGAAAACATACGACGTGATTGTGGTAGGAGCCGGGCACGCCGGCTGCGAGGCGGCGCGGGCGTGCGCACGGCTCGGCTTGAAGACCGCCATGGTGACGATGAATCTGGATCTGATCGCACAGATGTCCTGCAATCCCGCTGTGGGAGGAATTGCCAAGGGGCACCTGGTTCGCGAAATTGATGCGCTCGGCGGCGTAATGGGCGAACTGACCGATGCAGTCGGGATTCAGTTTCGCCTGCTGAACACCAGCCGGGGTCCGGCAGTCTGGTCGCCGCGAGCGCAGTGCGACAAGAAGCAATACCGCATCTGCATGCGTGAATGGCTGGAGAACGAAGCCAATCTGCGAATTTTGCAGGCCGAGGTCGGGGAACTGCTGTTTTTACCAAACGAACCCAACCAGCGCCGCAAAATCATGGGCGTACGGCTGAAAGATGGGCGCGACGTGCTGGCGAACGCCGTCGTGGTGACCACCGGCACCTTTTTGAATGGTTTGGCGCACGTGGGGGAGCAAAAGCAGGCCTGCGGCCGCAACGGTGAGCCGCCGTCGAACACGCTGGGCGCGCAGCTACGAACACTCGGATTGCAATGGACCCGGCTAAAAACGGGCACACCGCCGCGTTTGGACGGACGAACGATCGATTGGGCGCGTTTTGAGGAGCAGCCTGGTGATGCAACGCCCACGCCGTTCTCGTTTTTGACTCAAAACATCGATCGGCCGCAGATTTGCTGCCATTTAGGCTATACGACGGAGGAGACGCATCGCATTCTGAGCGAGAGTATTGCGCTGTCTCCGCTTTACAGCGGCCAGATTGAGGGAATTGGCCCCCGCTATTGCCCGTCGATAGAAGACAAGATCGTCAAATTCCCTGAAAAACGGCGTCATCAGATCTTTTTGGAGCCGGAAGGTCTCGACACGCAGGAAGTTTACGTCAATGGCATGTCGACCAGCATGCCGATCGATGTACAGGCAGCCATGGTAGCTTCCGTTCCTGGTTTGGAAAACGCCGAAATGATCCGGCCTGGCTATGCGATCGAATATGACGCGATAGATCCCCGGGAATTGAGGCATTCGCTTGAAGTGAAAGCAATTGAGGGCTTGTTTCTGGCCGGCCAAATCAACGGTACTTCCGGCTATGAGGAGGCGGCCTGCCAGGGTCTGATGGCCGGTCTGAACGCCGCGGCGAAGCTAAAGGGCCTGCCAGAGGTCACTTTGGCCCGCAGCTCGGCCTATGTGGGAATCTTAGTCGACGATTTGGTAAATAAGGGCGCCGATGAGCCCTACCGGATGTTCACTTCACGCGCGGAATTCAGGTTGCATCTGCGGATCGACAACGCGGACGAGCGGCTGACGCCGTTAGGGCGGAAACTTGGCTTGGCCAGTGACGCGCGTTGGGGTCAATTCCTGCAAAAGCAAGAAGAAAAGGGCAGGGTAGCCGAGTTATTGGAGAAAACACGAGCCAGTGCGGTGCCGGACATCCTAGGTTTGCAGGCCGCAACGGATAATCCGACGCTGATGGTGTGGCTGCGTCGCCCCGAGGCGAAGATTTCTCAATTGGAGCGCTGGATCGCGACCAAACTGGGAACGCTGCCCGTTCATGGTGTGTTGACGACGATCGAAACGGAATCGAAGTATGCCGGATATATCGCGCAGCAGGACCGCCAAATCAAGCAGTTAGAAGATTCCGAAGGCCGGCACATTCCCGAGCAGTTCCTGTACGAGCAAATTCCCGGCCTGTCGACCGAGGTAAGGCAGAAACTATCTCGAGTGCGGCCGACGACACTAGGTCAAGCAGGACGGATTCCGGGAGTGACTCCCGCTGCGGTCGCGGTTTTGGACATATACCTAAGCCTCAGACCGGCCGCCGGTATGTTGCAGTAGGCTATGTTCCACGTGGAACATAGTCCGATGTTGATTCCGAGCACGAAGCGTAAGCGCCGACGATGTTCCATCACTCACGAACCCCCCAAATAAACGGCATCCCCACACGCATGTTCCACGTGGAACATAGTACTCAGCTTGGAACCATACCAACTCTTGACAGCTATATTTCACGTGAAACATAGCGACACAGAAACCTTCCGTTCAGAACTCGCCCACCAATTCTTCAATCGGCGATGTTCCACGTGAAACATCCACTTCGGCCTAAAACCCATGTTCCACGTGGAACATGCTAGGATCACTCGGTAAACAGTGGCACACGTCATCTCGATTGCAAATCAAAAAGGCGGTGTTGGCAAGACCACAACCGCCATTAATTTGGCGGCCGCACTGGCGGCTTCCGAACTCAAAGTCTTGCTGATCGACTCCGATCCGCAGGGAAATTCAACCACCGGCCTGGGCGTGACCAAATCCGATGAACAGCGCACGCTTTACGATGTCTTACTACGTCAAGCGGCCCTCGCAGAGTGCATCACCCCGACACAGTATGACGTAGCCCTTGTTCCCGCAGACCAGAACCTCGTCGCCACCAATCTGGACCTGGTGGACCAGGAAGAACGCGAGAAGCGCCTACAGGCCGCGCTGACCACCGTGCGCCACGAGTATGACTACGTCATCATTGACTGTCCGCCCGCGCTGGACTTGTTGACGCTCAATGCTCTGGTTGCCTCCGATTCGGTCTTAGTGCCAATTCAATGCGAATTCTTTGCGCTCGAAGGCATTTCACAGCTCATGGACACAATTGACCGCATCCGGACGGCGTTTAATCCCGGTCTTAAAGTCGAAGGCGTGCTTTTAACCATGTATGACGACCGGACGAACTTGACCAAGCAAGTCGAAAGCGACCTGCGAGAGTTCTTCGCCGAACAAGTATTCAAAACGGTGATTCCAAGGAGCGTGAGGTTAGCGGAAGCGCCCAGCTTCGGAAAAACCATCCTCGCTTACGATCCGCGTTCTCGCGGAGCTGAAGCTTATATTCAACTGGCAAAGGAAATTTTGGCAAATGAACAAAGAGCCAGACCGAAATCCGCGAAAAGTGTTGGGTAAGGGGCTTTCCGCCCTACTTCCCGGCCGGAATGGCAGCGCCACTCCACTCGTGCCGAAATCAGCCGAAGCGGCGAGCGTTGCCGAGCCGATCGAGCCGAAAGCGCCTTTCCCTGAAGACTTTGAAGAGTTTCACAGCATACCGCTGGATTCCATTCAGGCCGGTGAAGAACAGCCCCGAGATGCGTTCGACCTCGAAAAGCTGGAAGAATTATCCCGCTCGATCAAAGCCAATGGGCTGCTGCAGCCGATTATTGTCTATCGCGACCCGAAGGCGAAGGAACGCTACCGCATTGTCGCGGGCGAGCGGCGCTGGCGAGCCGCCACCATGGCTGGATTGAAGGAAATCCCGGCGCTCGTTCGGAGCGTTGACCGCGACCGGCTGCTCGAGCTTTCCTTGATTGAAAATATCCAGCGCGAGGATCTAAACCCGATTGAGATTGCAGCCGCATTCCACCGCCTCTCCAATCAGCTCGGCTTAAGCCATGAGCAGATTGCCGAGCGCACAGGTAAAGAACGCTCCACCGTTACGAATTTTCTGCGGCTGCTGAAGCTAGGGGCCGTCGCTCAAATTGAGCTCAAAAGCGGCCGCATCAGCATGGGCCACGCCAGGGCTCTGCTGAACGTGCAGAACGAGTCCGAGCAGGGGCAGCTAGTCGAACAAATCATCGCCAAACGCCTTTCCGTGCGCGAAGTCGAGGCCTTGGTCAAGAAGCTTTCAGAGCGCCCGGAATCACCGCAAGTAATTGATAACAAGGCAGATCAAGAGAAATTAGACCCCAACATCCGCGCCGCTTTGCAAGAGATGGAAATGGCCCTGGGGACGCGCGTAAAGTTGATCGTGAAGTCGCCGAAGGCAGGCCGCCTGGAGATCGAATATTACTCTAAAGACGACCTGGACCGGATCTATTCGGTTATCGTCCGGCAATGATACCCTAAAAAAGATGCCGGCGTAGCTCAAGTGGTTAGAGCGACGGTCTCATAATCCGTAGGTAGCAGGTTCGACTCCTGCCGCCGGCACCAGTTCAGCGCAAAATAGCCCGTGCCAGACCGGCATTGTTGGCGGCATCATAGACCCGGAATACCAGCAGATGTTCACCCGGACGCAGATTGTCCATGTGCAAATGAAAGCGCTCATGCGGCGAATCGGTCACTCCGTCCGTGGATTCCACCGGCTGCCAAAAACCCGCGTCGACGGAGTATTCGCATAGCCGCAGCGTGCTGGTCGCATCCGTCCCTTCCACGTCTATATCCAGAGAGGTTCCATCCCGCCGGGGCGCGCCCAGCGTCACTAGGGGCGGCGTGTTGTCGATCAATACGGGCGAACTAATCAGCTCCGACTGGCGCGTGAATTGCGTGGAGTTGGAAGGCGCATCGGAAGCGGCGATTTTGAAGAAATAGCGGCCGTCAGCGAAAACATCCGGGTCCAGCAGCAGCGTGTTTTCGAACATGCGGCTACGGATTAACTGCCAGGCGGTTCCGTCCTCGGCGCGGAAATACACCGAGTAAACCAGCTTGTCACTGTCCGGATCATCCGCCTGCCACGAAATCTGCGTCTGTGTGGACTGCAGGCGCGAGACGGATTGGCTCGCGGAACTGGTGGTGGTGGCTGCGGGAGCTTCGCCCGTATCGGTGACCGTGATGGAGTACGCGGAGGAAGCGCTAGCCGCGGGAGGACCTGATTTGGTGGGGTTCGAGCCAATGATGGAGGTCACGCTGACGCTGTGAACCACGGGCGGGGCATTCTGGGGAAGGTACGGAATGTCCACGGTATCGAGCCGCGCGCTGCTGCCGGCAGACCACTCCGCCCGCCACTGGATGAAACGCGCGGCTGGACTTGCGATGAGAGCGCCATTGGGACCGTTGACAGGTTCAGACCAGGCGCTCCAGGTAGCATCGGGGCGCACGGAGTTACCAGTACGCGTGCTGAATCGAATGGACGAGCCGCTGCCATGCCACTGCAGGTGCCCCCAGCGCGCGACGCTGACGGAATCGTGAACGGTCGACTCATACCGGCCTAATCCGGCGCCAGTAGCGCCGAAAGCAATCAGGCGGCCAGGATTACTCAGCGCGCCGTAGAGGTTTGCGCCGGACTGCGCCAAACGCGTAGTCTCGCCGTCGCCAGGCTCGCTCAGCAGCGCCAGCCGGCTCGCATTCCAACGATAAATGCGGCCGCGGTCGTCGGTAGAGAAAACAATGCCGTCGCCATCCAGCAGCAGGTCGTAAACGTTATCGCTTTTAGAACTACGCAGCGTTTCCACAGTCCGGTCCGGCGCGATGCGGTAAATAGCGGATTTTTCGACGCCGCTGACCTCGACCACGGGAGCAGCGGTAGTCCCTGAGGACTGTCCGGAAGCACCGCCTTTACCCTGGTCCGGCGAGACTTTTAGACCGCTTTGCTCAGTGTCGGCCTCGTTGGTTTTCGCTTCGGTGACGGTGATGACTGTGGGCGCGGCGGTTACCGCTGCGCCGCCTGCCGCGCCCGGAGGAGTTGCGGGCACGGGCGAGCGGCTGGAGACGGCGCCTCCCATTGCGGCGGTATAGACAAAGCCTTTGGCATCAACGGCAATGGCTCGGATT
>DATHIZ010000434.1:0-5120 GCA_035316385.1 Bryobacteraceae bacterium
GCGCTTGCGCAGCGGCTCTCGAACCCGCGCAGAGTCGTTCAGAACATGGGAAACCGTGCCGAGCGACACGTTTGCCATACGCGCGATCTGCTTCATGTTCGGCATATGTTCACACCCGTCAGCACTAGATGAAGCATTCCCGCGGCTCTTCGCAGGCCGACAAGGCGAATTATAACAATTTTTGAAATCATTCAAAATAAGACGGTGCAGTGCCGGGCATAGGGCTCGCCGCGAAGGAACGCGCCATACAAGGCGGGTCGGCTGGCCTCATCGTCTTGAAGCGGCAGTGTAGATCGCATGCAGCCGTATATAGGTGCCGTGCTGCTATGGACACAGCTGGCTGTTGATTTCTGGCCTCCGTGATAAAGGTGTTGACAGTGCCGCGTCTGCGTGTTTACACTCGCTCCTCGTAATTTGAAAGCATTCAAAAACGGGCCTTTTGAGACCGCAGTTATTTGCTTCGACGGAAGTTTGTACAGGAGGGGTCGTATGGGTGGTAGCAAGCGAGCACTGTTCGTCCTGTGTTTCTTTGCCCTCATTGTTGCTGGGCTGCTAGCTCAGGTGGTAATTACGAGCACAATTGTCGGTACTGTCGCCGATCCTCAGGGCGCAGTCATCTCAGGAGCGCAGGTTCTATTAAAGAATGTGGACACCGGCGTGGAATCGAAGTCCACAACAGACGCGGCTGGCGACTATCAGTTCGCCAATCTCCTGGCGGGACACTATCAGGTGCAGGTGCAAGCGGCGGGTTTCGGGCAGGCTGTCTTCACATCCATACCTCTGGAAAATGGCAAGACTCAGCGAATCAATGCCACGCTGAAGCTCAACCAGGTGACTCAGGTAGTGTCGGTTTCCAGTGCGGCCGCTATATTGAAGACCGATGACGCCAACATTTCAGAGGTTATTCAGAATGACTTCGTGCGCAATCTTCCTGTCGAGGGCCGCAACTTCCTTAACTATGCGCAGATCGTGCCGATGTTTAACAGTGGCACAGGCGACAACACGCGCGTTGCATATGGACTTGCTTCAGCAACGAGTCCCGGCGCCAAACAGCTAAACGTAGGCGGCACCGAATATGGCGTCGGCTATTACATTGACGGCCTCAACAATAACGACAACTGGGTCGAGGGGCCGGTGACGAATGTCAATATGGACGCCGTGCAGGAGGTCAAGGCCGAGGTCGTCGATTACTCTGCGGAATACGGTCGCGACGTAGGCCAGATCAGCCTCACAACCAAGTCTGGCACCAATACGCTGCATGGCAGCGTGTACGACTTCTTTCAGAACGCAGGTCTGAATGCGAATGACCCGTATTCGAATGCGTACGGTACGCCTCGCAGCCCCTACCACCAGAACCAGTATGGTTTCACGGTCGGCGGCCCCGTGTTTCTGCCGAAAGTATTCGACGGCCGGAACAAGATGTTCTTCTTTGTGTCCTTCGAGCAGTTGCGGAACAGGGGCCAGAAGGCGCTGCACGCTTATGTGCCTACAGCGGACGAGCGGGCCGGAAATTTCAGCGAATGGTTAACTCGCTTTCCGGTGAACCCATCGCAATGCAATGGCACTGGGAACGCCCCGGCCAATTGTCGTTACGTGATCTACAACCCCGCGACCTATGACCCGCTAACGTCAAGCCGCCAGCCTTACGCAAACAACGTTATCAGCAATCCCGATTCCCGGGCTTTGGAATATCTCTCTCACTATCCAATGCCCAACTACACCTCACCCGTGACGGGAGACTTCAATAATTGGGCGGGCAATACCATCTCCGGCATCGACAACAATAACTATTCAGCCCGCGCCGATTACACTTTATCGAGCCGCGATAACCTCTACTTTCGCTACGCGCATGACTACGGCACGATATTGAGCGAGGGAGGCCTGGTCCCGGAATTGGCTCTTGGGAACGGCCCAGTGCATACCACTGACAGCTATCAGGTGCATTGGGTGCATACCTTTGCCAGCTCATTCAACAATGAACTCAACTTCAGTATTACTCACGCCCAGAACGCCAGCAACCAGGCAGCGCAAATCAACAAATTCATGCAGGCGACCTGGCTTCCGGATCTGTTTCAGAATACGTCCACGGGCGGAGCAGGGTTTACTTCTTACGATCTGTCTCAGCTCGGCATAAAAAACGACGCCACTTTCTCTGTGAATTTCGCAGGAGGTCTATTCGCGCCATTGAGCCTCGGAACTACCGAATACTGGTATCAGGCCGTCCCCATTTATCAGCTATCGGACAACGCAACAAAGATCATTGGACGCCATACTTTCAAAGCTGGCTTTTACTGGCAGCGGCGCGACGAACGGGACAACGACGTGATTCGCTCGGCGAATATCGGCGGCAGTTGCTCAGGCTGTGGTGAAACCACCAACTATACCGGCCGCGGCCCGCTCAGCAACGACGGCTCTGGATGGAATACCCTCGCAGAGTTTGAAACGGGCGCGGTGGCGAATATGAATCAACGCACGCCGCTTACAGGAGGGGATGGCAGCCTCTGGTTTCGCATGCCGGAATACTCGGCCTACCTGAATGATTCCTGGAGCGTGAGCCACAGATTGACCATGAACGTAGGCCTTCGTTACGACATTGCGATTCCCGCATACAGCGTCGACAACTATTGGGGCGTGATGGACTTGAACTACCCCGGATACCGGCTGGTCATGCCCGGCCTTACTCCAGGCACTAACAATCCTCCTTATCCGGCAGATAAGAATAATTTTGCGCCGCGCCTCGGGCTTGCTTACCGGCTTAGCGACAAAACAATCGTCCGCGGGGGTTATGGAGTGTTTTATGAAACCGGAAGATTCAAGTTCCTGGATCAGATGTTCTGGAGTTCCCCGGGATATGGTGGGGTCACATATGACTCTACAACCTATGCGCCCGACCCGAATGAGACCTACTTCAAGTTAAAGGATGTATTTCCCGCGGCAGTTTCCATCCCAAAGGGTACCTGGCCCATCCCGCTTGGGACTCAGGGTGGCGAGCTCTTTGGCCGGCAATCGCCGCAAACGATCGACAAAGACAGCGCCGTGACCCCCTACCTGCAGCGCTGGAGTCTCGACGTTCAGCAGCAATTGGGAAGGAATACTGTCGCCACACTCGGGTATGTCGGTTCTGAGGGCACGAAGCTGACGACGCAATATGATTTGAATTTGCCGCCTCAGGGCGTCTATCTCAACAGCGATGATTACTACAACGCGCGTCCTCTCACTGCCATTGCCCCGGGACGCTGGGATTCTATCTGGGCTGTGCACCATAATCGAAGTAATAACTACCATGCACTTACCGCAGAGCTGAAGACCCAGGGCTGGCATAACTTAACCAGCATGATCAGCTATACGTGGTCAAAGCAGATGGATACGTTCTTCGGCGAAAGCGGGGAGAGCGGCGTGCAGTCCATTGGCGGCCAATGGCATCCGCAGTGGTCGTATGGTCCGTCGGATGGCAATCACACGAACCGCCTTGTCTCAGCAGTGATGTATGAGCTGCCTGGCAATAACCTCTCCAACCGTTTTGTCCGCGAGGGGGTGGGTGGGTGGCAGCTCAATGCGATCACTACGTTCGAGTCGGGCAGTCCGACAACTGTCTGGAATAGCTACACCAGTTCGTTCGACTCTATGGGGGACGTTCCTGACCAGGTATGCGATGGGAAGCTGCCGCGCAGTTCCCGTACATTTGCTCGTCAATTTAATACAAATTGCTATATGGAGCCACCACCTGACCCAGCAACCGGGATCGCTGTGCACCGAGGCGATGAGCGCCGCAATAGTATTGAAAAGCCCGGCATCAGTAATTGGGATATGTCGGTAAATAAAGACTTCCCGCTATTCGGAGAGGGACGGTCACTCCAGTTCCGGGCAGAATCGTTCAATACCTTTAATCACACTCAGTGGTCGGACGTAAACAATTACGACGACCGCCAGGTGAATTCAGCCAGCCAGTTCGGATATGTTACTGGGGCAAGGCCCGGCCGTCACATGCAGCTTGCGTTGAAGGTGATCTTTTGACGATGTCTTGCGAGGAACGGTAACTGGCGGGTCTTGCCGCATGCACGCATGCTGTGATGCATGAATAGAGTAGGTCTCGTCAGCGGTAACTGGAGTGCCAGGGAGAATTCTTGTATCAGCCAGAGACGTATGCCATCACGCTTTCGTTCATGATCGCCAGCATGTTGTGCTGGGGATCATGGGCGAATGCGGTGAAGTTCACGCCGGGGTATCGCTTCCAGTTGTTCTACTGGGATTACGTGATCGGTTTGATTATCGGCGCATTCGCGTGGGGACTGTCACTCGGCAGCCTGGGTTCGACCGGCCGTCCTCTCATTGCGGATCTGCTTCACGCCGATGCGGCGCATATAGGGTGGGCGCTTGCAGGCGGGGTGATTTTCAACGTGGCCAACCTGCTGCTGGTAGCGGCAATCGACATCGCTGGATTGGCGGTGGCTTTCCCGGTGGGCATCGGCATTGCGCTGGTGGTGGGAGCCATCAGCAGTTATCTGATTTCGCCTAAAGGCAATGCGCTGCTGCTTTTCGGAGGCATTGCGCTGGTGCTGGCGGCGATTGTCTGCGATGCCATTGCGTATCGCGAACGGGAACGCGCGAAGCCGGCGATGAGCCGGCGCGGGGTAGTGATAAGCGTGATCTCCGGCGTTTTGATGGGGAGTTTTTATCCATTCGTCGCGAAAAGCATGAGCGGCAGCGACGCTCCAGGACCGTATGCGATCTCGATATTTTTCGTGCTTGGCGTGGCCGTCTGTTCCTTGCCAGTGAACTATCTGATGATGCGGCGGCCATTGGACGGGGCGCAGCCGGTCTCCATGAGCGGCTACTCACAAGTGGCTTTCCGTTGGCACGTATGGGGGGTAGTGGGAGGTCTGATCTGGTGCACCGGAGCGGTGTTGAACTTCGTGGCCTCTCGCGCACACATTGTCGGGCCGGCGGTGTCATATTCCATTGGACAAGGTGCCACGATGATCTCGGCGGCGTGGGGTGTATTTGTGTGGCACGAATTCTCTTCGGCATCCCGGCGATCCAAAGGATTTCTTGTCTCGATGTTCGGTTTATTTCTGCTTGGACTGGTTGCGGTGGCGCTGGCTCCTGTTGTTTAACTTGCG
>DATHIZ010000435.1:0-5854 GCA_035316385.1 Bryobacteraceae bacterium
TGGTGGTGCCAGCCACTTACTCGCTAACAGCAGAAAGCACTAATTTCAAACGGTTCGAGCGGCAAAATATCATCGTGGGAACGCAAGAGTTCCTCACCATCAACCTTGCCCTGGAGGTCGGCTCTGTCACGGAGAGCATTCTGGTGACGGAACAAGTGCCCCTGGTGGAATCCTCAAACGCATCCCAAGGGCAGGTTCTTGATAACCAAAAACTAGTGGAGCTACCAAATCTAGGGCGCAATCCGTTCATGATGTCGAAATTGTCCGCGAACGTAATCGCCGTGGGGCAGCCGGCCTACAACCGCATGGAAGACCAGAGCGGATCGTCGCAAATTTCCATTGCTGGAGGTCCGGTCCGCGGCAACAACTATCTTCTGGATGGTATCCCTATCACTGACACCAACAACCGCGCGATTATTATTCCGTTGATCGAAGCCGTGCAGGAAGTGAAGATCCAGGCCAACACCTACGACGCGGAAATGGCGCGCACGGGCGGCGGAATGTTCAATACGCTCATGAAGTCCGGCACAAACGACTATCATGGCAGCGCATACGGCCACTTACGGCGCACCGCCTGGGACGCCAATAGCTTTTTTAGCAACGACGCCGGTATTCCAATTACCGATCAGCCGAACGATACCTGGGGCGCGAGTTTCGGCGGCAAAGTGTGGATTCCGAAGCTCTACGACGGCAAGAACAAGACCTTCTTTTATCTGGGCGTGGAACATTACGATGACTCGCAATCCAGTTCGCAGGAGTTCAATGTCCCCACGGCGCTCGAGCGGCGCGGCGATTTCTCGCAGAGCTACCTCAAGAGCGGCGGCTTGATGACCCTGACGAATCCGCTGGGCGTCCCCTTCGTTGGCAACAGGATTCCCACATCCATGCTGAATCCCGTTGGCTCGGCGCTTGCTAATTCCTACGCCCTGCCGACCTCCGCGCCCGCCTACTATGGCGCAAATGACCTGACGGCTTCTTCCTCTATCAAAGCGCGAGCAGTCCAATACACGGCAAAGATTGATGAGGACTTTACCAGTTGGTGGCATTCCAGCTTGAGCTATCTTCGCTATTACTCGCTGGAGCCCGGCAACACCTGGTTCAATTCCGCTTCGACCACGGAAGGCTGGCGGCTTCTTCGCCGCGTGGACGCCACGCAGTTGAATAACATATTCACGCTCAACCCCACCACCGTTCTTGCCGTGCGTTACGGCTTTAACCGCTTTCCAAACTACCAATACAACAGCTCGCAGGGCTACAACGTTGCGAATCTCGGATTCAACCCGGCCTTTGCCAACTCCATCTCGCCCTCGGTGGCGGAATTCCCGAACATCGTCATGACAAGTTTTTATGAACAGGGCGATAAGACTGACAATTCGTTTGCTTCCCTGGCATCGACTAACTTTTCTACCAGCGTCGATAAGAACGTCGGCCGGCACAGCTTGAAATTCGGTTTTGACTTCCGCCGCCTGAAGGCTTCCGGCAACAGCATCGATTGCCCCACCGGTTGCTACACATTCAACACCAACACCCCCGGCGCCACCAGCTACACCGGCAGCGATTTAGGCGACATGTTGCTAGGCCTTCCCTATCTCCGTTCGGCGGATAATTCAACGAAACTGACCAACTACATAAACTATTACGGCCTGTATGTCCAGGACGATTTCCGCTTAAACAGCAAGCTCACGATCAACTACGGTCTACGCTGGGAGCGCGAATCGGGGATATCGGAACAGAACAACGGCCTGCTTGTGGGCTTCAACGGCGCAGCCACGAACCCCATCGCCGCCAAGGTCAGCGGAATTCTCCCGCTCGGTCAGGTGGAGTATGCCGGCGTAAATGGAAACCCGACCACCACGGGAAACCCGTATCCCAACAAGTGGGGACCGCGCGCCGGCGTTGCCTATCAACTCAACGACAAAACGGTGATCCGCGGCGGCTATGGCATCTTCTGGGCTCCGCAGGTGGCCTTGGGAGGTCCCATCAGCACGCTGGGATACGCAGCTACTACTGCCTTTACCGGCAGCACCAACGCGCAAGGCTCGCCCACGCCGACGCTATCGAACCCGTTCCCCACCGGACTGATACAACCGGCCGGCAACGCCGAAACCGGCTTAGGCCAAAACTTCTCCCTGCAATCGCCCAGCGCGAGGTCGCCCATGATCCAGCAATATTCGATCGACGTCCAGCGTCAACTGCCCGGCGATATCGCACTGGAAGTAGGTTACGTAGGTTCGCATTCCACTCACCTGACGCTCGGGGCCGGCATGCTGAACATCAACGCGCTCAACCCGAGCCAGTTTGCTCTGGGCACGGCGGCGCTCAATACCCCAGTCGCCAATCCTTACTTTGGACAAATCAAAACGGGCACCCTATCGCAGGCGACCGTACCGGCTTACGATCTACTTTTGCCGTACTCTGCCTTTGGAACTATCACGGAGAATTACAGCGATCAGAATCATGCCCGCTATGACTCCATGATCATCAAAGGGCAGAAACGCTTCAGCAAGGGGCTTACCTTCCTGAGCACCCTTACCTGGTCAAAGAATTACGACGAAAGTAACAATCCCGCCGGCAACTATCTCAACGCGGGCGCTCGGACGTATCCGCAAAACCCATACGATGTAGCAGCGGAATATAGCCTGTCGAATTTCAGTTCCCCCTTCCGCTGGGCCACCGCCTTTACTTACGAACTGCCTTTCGGTAAAGGAAAGCAGTTCCTGAACACCAACACGCTAGTCAACTACATCGCGGGTGGATGGTCCATCAACGGTGTACTAAGTTACCAGACTGGCTTCCCGCTGCAGATCTACCAAAACAATGCAAACTCCGGTTATGGATACGGCGCGCAACGTCCGAATGCCACGGGTGTGACGCCTGGAACCAGCGGCAGTGTCCAAGAACGGCTAGGCAACTACATCAATCCGGCCGCCTTCTCCGCCGCCCCGCAAGGCACCTTCGGCAACGTATCGCGCACCATCTCGTTGCTCGGTCCGGGCCAGAAGAACTGGGATCTCTCTGTTTTCAAGAGCTTCACCTTCAAGGAGACGCTGAAAGCACAGTTCCGGGCGGAAGCGCTCAACGCCTTCAACTCGCCGTTATTCCTAGCGCCGAACACCAACGTCTCAAGCTCCACGTTCGGTGAAATTACGGGTCAGGCCAACTTCTCGCGGCAGTTACAGCTCGCCCTGCGTTTCTCGTTCTGAAGGAACAGATTTAGTAAGTGACGCCAAACGGGGTAGCTCCGGCTACCCCGCTTCGTCTTTATCCGCGAGCAGCAAACTCGCAGTTTCTTTCACCTGGACGCCGCTTAGCTGTCTACGCCGAATTTCGCCAACCAGAAATAAAAGCTTGTGTGCCGCAACTTCGTAAGATAAGCCCTGCGCATGAATATTCGAAACGCAATTGCGCTCGGCATCCGTTCGTGCAAGGTCAGGATTCCAAGTCAGATACACACCCAAGCTATCCGGTGTACTTAAACCGGGCCGTTCGCCAATCAGAACGATAGACAAGTCGGCGCCCGTCAGCGAGCCGATCTGGTCTCCAATGGCCACCCGCCCTTGCTGAACAATCCAGATAGGACGCGCCTCCTCAGGGAAACTGCCAAGCTTTTCCAGGAGCCCCACGGCGTGGCGGTGAACGGCCAGGGCGGACAGGCCATCGGCCACAACGATCGTCACGGGACCACACCCCGAAAATTGCGCAACTTCAGCGGCGGATTCGCTATTCAGTCTTCTCCCTTTGTCGGGACGGCGCAAATATTCTTCACGGTCTCTCGCCTGGCTGTGAAGAATCCGGGCGCTCCAGCCGCGTTGTGTCATTTCCGCTGTCAGGGACGAACTATCCAACGGAAAGTGAACGGCATCGCGAGCACGGGCATGCGCCAGACGGAAATCAAGCAGCGGCTGTGTGGGCAGGCTGTCACCCGTGAGGCCCAAGCTCACTCGCGCCGAAGTGTAGTTGCCCAGCCTAGTCAAGTAGCGCCGCCACTTCCGGCAGCACCGGCCGGTTCGTCAGCCATGCTTCGAACTCCGGCGCCGGACGCAGGTTGAAGAGCGAACGCAGAAACAGCGCGTCATGAAAGGAACTACTCTGGTAGTTCAACATGATGTCGTCGCCCCCCGGCACTCCCATGATGTAGTTGACTCCCGCCGCGCCCAGCATAGTGAGGATGGCGTCCATGTCGTCATCGTCGGCCTCCGCGTGATTGGTGTAGCAGATATCGCAGCCCATCGGCAGGCCCAGCAGTTTCCCGCAAAAGTGGTCTTCCAGGGCGGCCCGCAGAATCTGCTTCCCGTCATACAAATACTCGGGTCCAATGAACCCGGCCACCGTATTCACCAGCATGGGCCGGAACCGGCGCGCCACGGCGTAAGCCCGGGCTTCACAGGTTTGCTGATCAACGCCGTGATGGGCATTTGCGGAAAGCGCACTGCCCTGCCCTGTTTCAAAGTACATGATGTTACCGTCCGCCGGACCGCGCTTCAGCTCGCGAGCCGCTTCGTGCGCTTCCGTCAGCAGGGCTAGATTGCAGCCGAAGGAAGTATTAGTGGCTTCAGTGCCGCCGATGGATTGAAACACAAGATCCACTGGCGCGCCTGCGGCAATGGCTTCCATTTGCGTGGTGATGTGCGTAAGCACGCAGCTTTGCGTAGGGATGCTGCAGCGGCGGCGAATACTGTCGATCAGGAACAGCAGTTTCCGAATTGTCTCCGGATTGTCAGATGCCGGATTGATGCCGATGACGGCGTCGCCGCTGCCCAACGACAGGCCGTCTACGATGCTGGCCGCGATGGCGCCAGGGTCGTCCGCCGGATGGTTAGGTTGCAGCCTCGTGGATAAACGGCCCGGCAAACCCACCGTGGTTCGAAAGCGCGAGACCACATGGATTTTACTTGCCACCTTGACCAGGTCTTGCAGGCGCATGATCTTTGAAACCGCGGCTGCCTGTTCGGGCATCAGTCCAGGCGCCAGACGCGTCAGCGTAGCCCCGTCGGCGGCATCGCTCAGTAGCCAGTCGCGAAAATCGGCTACCGTCAAGTGCGAAATAGCGGCAAACGACGGATGGTCTTGCGTATCGAAGATGAGCCGTGTGACCTCATCGGCCTCGTAGGGGATCAGGGGTTCGGCTAGAAAATCTTTGAGCGGCGCGCCCGCCAAAGCCATCTGAGCGGCCACTCTCTCTTCGGCGGTTTCGGCGGCGATGCCTGCAAGTTCGTCGCCTGAACGCAGCGGGGTGGCTTTCGCCAGTAAGGTTTTCAGGTCCGGAAAAGTATAGACCAGCGAGCCGAGAGTAGTCCGGTAGCGGGAAATACCTCTACGGTAGCGCAAAGACGACGATAATGTCTGAAGATGCCGTTTCCCCCTAAGCTCGTTTGCCGCATTGTCTGCTTGATAGCCGTCGCGGCGGCAATTCCCGCGCACAGCGCCACGGAGTCTCCCCTGGTGGAACGCGTAGACACCACCGCGTTCATACAAATTGAGGCCAACAGCTTTAACGGTCTGACGCCCCGCCAGCAAGCGCTGGCCTACTGGCTCACGCAGGCGTCCATCGCCATAGACCCCATCATTTACGATCAGCTTTCGCGCTTCGGATTACGCGAAAAACAATTACTCGAAACGGTTGTCACTCACAAGGACAAGGTGGATGCGCCTGTATATGACCGTATTCTGGAGTTCACCAAGCTCTTTTGGGCAAATAAGGGAAATCACAACGAGCAAACCGGGCAAAAATTCTCGCCGAAGTTCACCGCGCAGGAACTGAAACACGCCCTGGAGCAATGCGGCAAAAAGGATCTGGCCGCCGAAGTAGAAGCCGTCAGTCAGTCGTTTTTCGACGCCAAATTCGAGCCTATTC
>DATHIZ010000436.1:0-4263 GCA_035316385.1 Bryobacteraceae bacterium
AGCGTTTGAAGATTCCTTACACCGAGAGCCAGGCTAATTTTGTACTCATGCATTTGGGCGACCGCTGCATTCCGGTGCGCGACGAACTGCGGAACCGGGGCGTGTTGACGCGCGACCGCAGCTACGAAATCCCGGGCGCCCTGCGGGTGACTGTTGGAACACGCGATCAAATCCGGCGATTCCTGGATGAGTTGGAGGATATTTGGTGATTCCGCAGCGCGCGCCCGATGTGATTGTGTTCGATATGGATGGCGTTCTGGTGGAAGTAATGCAGTCGTATCGCGAGACCATTCGTGAAACGGTGCGGCACTTCACCGGCGATCTGGTGTCGCACGATGAAATTCAAGATTTCAAGAACGCCGGCGGCTGGAACAACGACTGGCTGCTGGCGCAGCGCCTGATTACCGATCGCGGCGCGAAGACGGAATACGCCACCGTCGTAGATTATTTCAATAAGATCTTTTTCGGAGAGAACGGGAACGGTCTTATCACCAGGGAACAATGGATGCCGCGCGCCGGTCTTCTAGAGGGTTTGGCCAAAGTTGCGTCACTCGCCATTTTCACCGGGCGCGTGAAGTACGAGGCCGACGCAACCCTGGGGCGTTATGCCGCCGGCATTCCCTTCGATCCGGTTGTGACGGATGACAGCGTGGCTTTTCCGAAGCCCGCGGCGGACGGCCTGCAATTGATTCAGAAGCATTTCCCGCAAAAGCAGCTTTGGTATCTGGGCGATACCGTGGATGATGCGCGCAGCTCGCAAGCGGCGGGTGTCCCATTCATCGGTGTTTCGACGCCGCACAACTCACGTCACCAGGAAATTACCGCGAATTTGTACCAACTCGGAGCCTTCACCGTAATTAGCGACATCAATGAATTAGCGGCTCTCGTGGCGCAGGCGGTTCGATAGTTACATGCGCGAAGCTTCTCTTGAACGCAATACAAAAGAAACACAAATCTCGGGATCACTTGTCATTGAAGGCGCTGGTACTTACGAGATTTCAACCGGCATACGCTTTTTAGATCACATGCTGGAGCTGTTCGCAAAACACGGCGGCTTCGATTTGAAGCTGACCACGAACGGCGATCTCGATGTAGATCAACACCATACCGTGGAAGACACGGGCATAGTCCTGGGCGATCTATTCTCCAAAGCGCTGGGCGACCGCCGCGGCATCAACCGGGCGGGTTATTTCGTGCAGACGATGGACGAATCGCTGGCGGTGATTGCGGTGGACCTGGGCGGACGTCCGGCGCTAGTATACGACCAGCAGGTGAATGTAGTTCTTGTCGGGGATCTGCAGACGGAGTTACTCGAAGATTTCTTCGATGGGTTTGCCAATCATGCGGCAGCTAATTTTCACGCGAAGGTTCTCTATGGCCGGTCGAACCATCACAAAATAGAAGCCATCTTCAAATGCTTCGCGCGCGCCATGCGCTACGCCTGCTCGACGGACGAGCGGCTGAAAGATCAGCTTCCTTCCACCAAGGGTTTGCTTTGATGCGGACGGTCATCGTCGATTACGGCGCGGGAAATATACGCAGCGTGCAGAATACGCTCGACGAACTGGGCGCGGAATATCGCGTGACGAACGACCGGGCGGAAGTACGCGCGGCGGCCAAAGTGATTCTTCCGGGCGTAGGGCATTTCGGGCAGATGATGCAAGCCATCGATCAGCTGGAGCTGCGCGAGCCGCTGCTGGACCGGATCGAAGCGGGCGTGCCGTTCCTGGGTATCTGTATCGGTTTGCAATGCCTGTTCGAGGCGAGCGAAGAATCTCCTGGCATGCGCGGGTTGGCAGTTTTTCCGGGCGTAGTCAAGCGCTTCGTGGGCGAGGCACGCATCCCGCACATGGGCTGGAATTCGCTAACGCGGCTTAAACCCAGCACGTTGCTGCAGGGGCTTTCGGAAGACTCGTTCACGTACTTTGCGCACAGTTATTACGCGCCGCTCAACGAAGCGACAGCGGCCAGTTGCATATACATCCAGTCTTATTCGGCGGTGCTGGAGCAGGATAATATTCACGCGGTTCAGTTTCATCCGGAAAAGTCGGGTCCGGTGGGTTTGCAGGTAGTGCGGAATTTTCTCGATATTTAAATGCTGGCAAAACGCATCATTCCTTGTCTCGATGTCACTGGCGGCCGCGTGGTCAAGGGCGTCAATTTCGTGGATCTACGCGACGCCGGAGATCCGGTGGAACTGGCCGAGCGCTACAACTTACAAGGTGCCGACGAACTAGTGTTCCTGGATATTACGGCTTCGAGCGATGCGCGTGAAATCATGGCCGATCTGGTGGCGCGAACGGCGCGGCGGGTTTTCATTCCACTGACAGTGGGCGGCGGCATCCGCAGCGTTGCCGACGCGCGGAAAATTATTCTGGCCGGGGCTGATAAGGTGAGTGTCAACACTGCGGCGGTGCGGCGCCCTGAATTGATTAGCGAGCTCAGCAGGGAATTCGGAGCGCAGGCGGTAGTGCTAGCCATTGACGCGCGGCGTTCCGGTGAAGGCAAGTGGAATGTCTACACCAAGGGCGGTCGGCACGACGAGAGGATAGACGCAATAGAATGGGCCGCGCGCGGTGAAGAACTGGGGGCGGGCGAGATTTTGCTTACTTCGATGGATGCCGATGGAGTGCAGACCGGGTTCGATTGTCCACTGACGAAGGCGGCTTCGCTGGCGACCAGAATTCCGATCATTGCTTCCGGCGGCGCGGGCACTCCGCAAGATTTCGTCACGGTTCTGACGGAAGGCCGCGCCGATGCCGCGCTGGCTGCATCGGTGTTCCATTACGGCAAATACTCGGTTGCCGACCTCAAGCGCGCGCTGGCGGAAGCGCAAGTTCCAGTGAGGCCGGCAGCGTGATTATCCCGTGCATAGATTTGATGGACGGCAAGGTAGTGCAACTGGTCCAGGGCCGGGAGAAGGCGCTCGAAGGCAAATCGCTGGATGAGATGCTGCAGATGTTCGAGGGCTTTCCGCAGATTCAGGTGATCGACCTGGACGCGGCGATCGGGCAGGGTTCGAACGATGACCTGGTGGAGTATCTGGCCAGGCGGGCGACCATTCGCGTGGGAGGCGGCGTGCGCACGGTGGAACGCGCGCAAACACTGCTCGAACAGGGAGCCTTTCGCGTCATTGTGGGAACCGCCGCATTCTCGACCGATGGTCCGAATACCGCTTTCCTCGAAGCGCTGGCCGGAGCCGTTGGACCGCAAAAGATAACGCTGGCGCTGGACAGCAAAGAGGGGCGCATTGTAGTAAAGGGCTGGCGGGAAGCGACGAACTACACGGCCGTTGAGATGGCGGCCCGGCTAGAGCCGTATTGCTCCGGCTTCCTGTGCACTTACGTGGACAAAGAGGGCATGATGCAGGGCACGGATCTGGATTGGTTCCGCAGCTTACGCCGCGCCACCAAGCATGAAATCGTGGCGGCCGGCGGAATCACTACACTGGAAGATATCGAAGCTCTTACTGCCGCGGACATTCATTGCGCCATCGGCATGTCTATTTACACCGGGCGCCTTAAGCTGGAAGACCTGCGAAAGTTACCTTCAGCCCCCGCTCAGCGTCTACTTCTTGAACAAACCGAATAGAGGTTAATTTGAAATGAAATGGAATTTAAAGCGATGGCTGGCGACAGCCGGCGTGTTGGCTGGCTCGACAGCTTTGCTGATGAATGCCGCTCCTGACGTATCCGACGTCAAGGGTGTGACAACCGGCTCCGCTGCTTTCGCCAGCTACAAAGATGAAAAGCCCGGCAACTTCCGCAAGATTACAGTAGCCGACCTCCCTCAGCCCTACGCCACGAAGGGCGTTTCCAACTCGCCGACGCTGGTGCCGAAACCGGCCGACGCATGGCCGCTTGCTCCGGAGGGCTTCAAGGTTGAGCTTTATGCTGAAAAACTGTCCGGTCCACGCGAGATTCGAAGCGCGCCGAATGGCGACCTGTTTGTCTCGGAAAGCATGTCCGGAGAAGTCGAGGTCTTCCGCGGCATCGGCAGCGACGGGAAGCCGAAAGAGAAATCCACTTTTGTCACCGGGCTGAAGAATAACTTCGGGATCGCGTTCTACCCGCTGGGTGCGAATCCGAAGTGGATCTATCTTGCAAACACCCATTCGGTGGTGCGCTATCCGTATCACAACGGCGACTTGAAAGCGATCGGAGCGCCGGAAACCATTATTCCCGAATTGCCGGCCGGCGGCGGCCACTGGACGCGCGACCTGGCGTTTTCGCCGGACGGGACAAAGCTGTTCGTCTCCGTGGG
>DATHIZ010000437.1:0-16667 GCA_035316385.1 Bryobacteraceae bacterium
ATGTCGCCCTGGACAGCAAGGCCGGGAGCGCCAGACCGGTCCGGAATCAGAAAGCCAAAGCCGTCGCGGTGTATGGTCAAACGCCCGGCCACATACTCGGAATTGGCGCCCACCGCCACGAAATGCCCGGAACGCAGTTCCACCAGCGCGCCTTTTTCGCAAAGACGGTTGAGCGCTTCTTCCAGGGCATCGCGGTTTTCGCCCTGCAGATGCAGTTCCCGCACTAGTTGTTTGTAGGTGGCGCGTCCGTGCGGAAGTTTGCGGACGTGGTCAAGCAGGCTGCCATCATTGAATTCCTGCGGAGAGAGAGTCGCACGCTTGGACACTATTCGCAATTATAGGGAGATGCAGCTTAAGACCGTGCGTTTGACTATTCCGGAGAACGGAAACATCATTGTTGGCCAGAGTCACTTTATCAAGACGGTGGAAGACATTTACGAGGCGCTGGTGAACACGTCGCCGCACCTGCAATTCGGGATAGCGTTCAACGAAGCCTCGGGCGATTGCCTGACGCGCTTCGACGGAAATGAGGAGAGCCTGAAGAAAAATGCGGTGGAGAACGCCACCGTCATTGGCGCCGGACATGCGTTTGTGGTGGCGCTGCGCAATGGTTTCCCGATCAACGTGCTGTGGCGCATCCAAGCGGTGGCGGAAGTGGTGACCATTTTCTGCGCGACGGCGAATCCGGTGGAGGTGATTGTGGCAGAGACGGAGCAAGGACGAGGAATTATGGGCGTGATCGACGGGAGCTCACCCAAAGGCATCGAGGACGAATTGCACGCGAAGGCACGCGTTGAGTTGCTGCAGAAGTTTGGCTATAAGCGGTGAGCTAGACGGCGAAGATGGCGTCCACGTCCAGATAGCCGTTGAAACGGGCAAGCGGGATGCGGTCGCTTATTCCGGACAACTCATAGTTTCCATCTTGCCGGGTCACATTTACCGTTTTGCGATGCGGATCGACGATCCAAAACTCTTGACAACCAGGCAGCCTACCGGCTGCCCTCGGCCGGAGCGATGCTCCGGCTTGGACGAGCTCTGCTCGCCTTTGGCAGACGGCAAAAAGCGACCGTCCGCCCCACCTGACACCAACAGCAAGACTAGTAACAACAGCAAAATAGCGATAGCAACAATAAGTTCCTGGACGACGCCCGGCTGGTCGGGAAGTCCCGATAACGCTCGACAGTAATCAACATGTCTGTAGCACCGGGAGCAGGCTGTGCTCGCGCAGCCCGGTATCCGTCGTTCCGCCAATCTGCAACTCGACCAGCCGGTTAGGCTCGCGCGGCTGGCTCATCTCTACCTTCAAAAAATTCGACGTCAGCGCCATGCCTCGCTGTTCCAGCGTAACGGCTGGAAGCAACTTACCCACCATCCGCCGCCGGAATTCGCGGTTCTTCTTTTCCGAAAGAGCACGCAACACGCCGGTGCGCTCGCGCCGTACGTTCGCCGGCACTGGCGAGCTGAACTGCTCCGCCTGCGTTCCCGGCCGTTCCGAGTAGGTAAACACGTGCAGGTAGGTGAACGGCTGCTCCTCGATAAAACGCACGGTTTCGTCAAACTCGGCGTCAGTCTCGCCAGGAAACCCAGTCATCACGTCCGCGCCGATCGCCGCATCCGGCTGCAACTCTCTAGCCAATTGAAGGCGGCTGGCGTAATGCCGCGTGCGGTACTTCCGGAACATCCGCTTCAACACAGCATCCGAGCCTGATTGCAAAGGCAGATGGACGTGCTTGGCAATGCGCGTCTCGCTCGAAACGAGTTCCAGCAGTTCCTGGCTCCAGTCCATGGGTTCCACCGAACTGATTCGCAACCTCCGCACGTCAGTTTCGCGTAAGAGCACCTCCAGCAGGTTCACAAAGCGCAGGCCGCCCGCCAAATCGCGTCCCCAGCGGCCCAAGTTGATGCCGCTCAGCACGACCTCGCAGTAGCGGCTAGCCAAATCCTGTACCTGCGCCACTACCGACTGCAACGGCGCGCTACGGCTGCGGCCGCGCACGCTGGGAATGATGCAAAAAGAACAGCGGTTACTGCAGCCATCCTGCACTTTCAGGTTGGGCCGGGTGCGGTCCTCGCGTATATCGCGAACCGGCGCCGCGAGAAAGTCTGACTGCGCGGCGATGTCTCCAATTAAGACCTGGCCGTGGTAGTCTTCGCTGGCGCGCGAAACCAGGCCGGCAATCTGCGTTTTATGCGAATTGCCCACAACCCAGCGCACGCCTTCGATTTGCGCGAGTTCTTCAGGCGCGCGTTGCGCATAGCAGCCGGTGACGAGAATCTGAGCGTCCGGATGATCACGGTGGAGTCGGCGAATCGTACGCCGCGCATCCACGTCCGCGCCATGCGTGACCGTACAAGTGTTCAAAACAACCAAGTCGGCGGACCCCGCATCGCGCACGGGAACATAGCCGCAGTCTTCGAGCGACGCTTCAATGGCCGCGCCGTCGGCCTGCGAGGCACGGCACCCGAAACTTTGTACGAAAACGCGCTTCACCACTTATTTCAGTGTAGATGCCATACTAAAGACTTGCCTGCGCGGTCGGGCAACCGCCGGATGATGCCCGCAAGGGATAGTCGGGAGGAAAGTCCGGTCTTCATAGGGCGGCATGCCGGCTAACGGCCGGGGGTTTGCGCTCAAAGCGCACGCTACGGATCAGTGCCACAGAAAATATACCGCTTGCCGGTTCGCTGGTGAGTAAGGGTGAAATGGTGCGGTAAGAGCGCACCGCGGGACGAGCAATCGCGCCTGGCAGGGAAAACCCCATGCGAAGCAAGACCAAATAGGGGAGGAGGAGCGGCCCGCTCCGTTACCACTTCCGGGTAGGTCGCTGGAGCCTTTCAGAGATGGAAGGCCTAGACGAATGGTTGCCGCCCGCTTCGGCGGGTACAGAAACCGGCTTATAGACCGCGCAGGTCATTCATAACGCAGAGCGCTGATTGGATCAACGCGCATCGCCTTCCAAAGCGGCAGCGCGCTGGCCAGAAAGGCAGCCAGCAAGAGCGCCAGTATGCTGGCGCAGAGCGATACGGCATCGGTGGACGAAAGGCCGAATAGCAGGCTTTTCAAAAACGTCGTGGAGGCCAGAGCCAACGGAATCCCAGCCGCGATACCGGACGCGATCAGCACCAAAATCTCCCGCACGAAAAGTTGCGCCACATCTCCGCGCTGCGCGCCTACCGCAAAGCGTATGCCGATCTCTCTTCTCCGGCGTGTCACCGAGTACGAGATCACGCCGTACAGGCCAATTCCCGAGAGCAGCGTTGCCAACCCGGCGAACAGATTCGACAGAAAGGCCAGCATGCGTTCGGTAGAGAGACCCGCATCAATGCTGGCGTCGACGGTGCCGATGGATGATACGGGCAAGCGTGGGTCGATGCCGCGCACTATGGCCAGCAGCGAGGGCATGATTTGTTCCGGGTTGCTTTGCACACGAGCCACCAAGGAAAGCGCCGTGGTCGTGCTCTGCCTCTCGGGCCAATAGACGATCGCCTCGAATCCGCTCCGCAAGCTCTGATCATGCGTGTTTGCGACCACTCCGACAATCTCCAAGTCGCCGCCGCCTTGCCGGAAATGCCGGTGTAGAGCATCGAGCCCGCCAAAATAATGCCTGGCAAATTTTTCGTTGACTATGGCCACCCTGGGGGCGGACCGTCCATCACGTTCTGAAAAGTCCCTGCCAAGCAAAAACCGCTGATTCAGCGTTGCGAAATAACCGGGGCCGACGCAGTGAATCGCCGGAGCTACGTCGACACCAAGTCTTTTGGTGTACCCCGGCACCTCGATGTCCATCGAAATGCCCACACCGGAAGTGGAGAAAGGCGAGCCCAACGTAAGCGCCGCTGCTTTCACGCCCGGCAGAAGCCGCGCTCTCCGCAGTATGTCGTCATAGATGCGTGAGGTTTCGATCGGGGAGTGACCATTCGCGGCTGGATCGACGGATAGCGAGATGAGCTGCGCAGGCTCGAAACCAACATCTACTGTCCGCAGGCGGCTCAGAGTTTGCGTCAGCAGTCCTGCCGCAAATAAAACAATAAAGGAAAGAGCAACCTGCAAGGCAGTGAGAACCCTGCGCGAGAGCAGGCCGTCGGCGTGCCTCGCGCCCGCGCCATCATCCTTGAAGCCGGAAACAAGATCGATGCGGCCGGCCTGCAACGCGGGGACTATTCCGAACAAAACCGCTGCGCACAGCGATAGCAAAATCGCGAAACCGTATACGCGCGCGTCGAGCGGTATCTGCACGCTGCCGATTGATTTCCCGGCGTTCAAGTACAGCAGCAGGGTTCGATGAATCCAGAAGCCCACCGCCAAGCCGGCTGCGCCACCGCACATTCCCAACAGCAAGCTCTCCACCATCGATTGGCGGATCAGCCTGCTCCGGGACGCTCCGATGGAGGCCCTGACTGCAAATTCTTTCCGCCTGGTCTGCGACCGGGCTAACAGCAAATTCGCCAAATTCGCACACGCCGCCAGCAGGACGATTCCAACCACGGCCATCAACACCAAGACGGGCTTGCCGAACTGGTTGCGCATGGGTCCGAAGCCCTGGCTTCCGTCGTTGAGGCCCAGTTTGTTGTCGTAGTCCGGATGCATCTGCCGCATCAGCGCTTGCAGCCGGTCTTGCGCCACCGGGCGCGAAACATCCGGTTTCAAACGGCCCATGGGGAGGAGCCAGGACAGACCTTTTGCCCAGTCAAAGCCGCCTTTGCCAAAAGCGATCATAAAGTCGCCCACTCGTGTGGCTGGGGCTTGGAAATCAATGCGGTGCTGCAGAGTGGTCCCATGGAAACGGCGCTCACTGACGCCGATGACACGGTACGGATGGCCGTTTATCACAATGCTCTTGCCTACTATGGACCGATCACCAGCGAAGTGCTCTTCCCAGGTGTGGAAGCTCAAAACACAAACCGGGTTTCCCGCCGCGTCACGAATGTCCTCCTCGGTCATCAACCGGCCCAGCGCCGGCTTCACCCGCAACGTGCTGAAGTATTGGCCGGTGATCAATTCGACCGATACCCATTGCGGACGGTTATTCAGCATCAAGCTGGCCGTGGTCTGGAAGCGTCCAAACAAGCCGTCAAAGACTGTGTTGCGCTTTACCAGCTCATCCAACCCTGATAGCGTCGTCACGGAGTCGGCTGTTACTAAACGCTCAGCTTGCGGAACGGGCAAGTGCGTTAACAAAATGGCGTTCACAAACGAAAAAATGGCCGTGTTCGCTCCGATTCCCAACGCCAGCGATCCCACCGCAACCAGGGCAAACACCGGACTTTTCCACAGCCCGCGCATGGCAAAACGCAAATCTTGCCCCAGGCTCTCAATCCAAGAAAAGCCGCGCGGCCCGCCCGTTGAACGGAAACGCGCTACGGCCATGCCGCTGCATCTGGTTATCAACTTGAACATTAACTAACCCGCGCGCCTCCAAATCTATCCCGATAGTCTACAGCGGCACACTTGCGACGGGAACAGAAGTTCTTCTGGTTCTGGATCGGCCATCACGACGATAATGAAACGCTGTCGTAACAGTGGGCTGAGAGCACGCAACCTAACACGTAACCTAAAGAGATGCACCCTTTCCCAACCCGGACTGTTAAAATGGCTGGCATGGCGGTGAGCAAAGATCTGCTCGAAATCCTGGTTTGTCCCGTGTGCAAGGCCCAGGTGCTCCTCAAAGAGGATGGTACCGGGTTGAAGTGTGTCGAGTGCCACCGGGTCTACCCGGTGCGGGACGATATTCCGATCATGCTCAAGGACCAGGCCATCATTGAGGCTTAACTGTCATGACCGTGTTGGAGCAATTGCCTGAAGGCGCGCGTGCGGCAGTGATTCGCCTGCGTTCGCTGGGCGATTGTGTTTTGACCACTCCGGCGCTGGCATTGCTGAAACGAATGCGGCCAGACCTTTCGGTCGGCGTTTCCGTGGAAGACCGTTTTCGAACCGTCTTCGAAGGGAATGCGGCCGTGAGCGCAATTCTTGCTCCGAACTGGCAATCCATCCGCAACTGGAAGCCGGCGCTCTGCGTAAATCTCCACGGGGGTACGCGCAGCCAGTGGATGACGGCGCTCAGTGGCGCCAAGTGGCGCGCCGGGTTCGCGCATCACAACACCACGCTCGCCTACAATATGAAGATCCCGCGGGCACAACGAATTTTGGGCGTGAATCGAACGGTTCATACGGCGGAACATCTGGCGTCGGCCTTTTTCGCGCTGGGTGTACCGCTGCAGGACGTGCCGCGCGCGCAATTATTTGCCGGCGAATCGCCGCTCCGGGGCCGTTACGCAGTGCTGCATCCTTATGCTTCCACGCCTGATAAACAGTGGCCCGCGGAACGTTTTTGCGAAGTGGCACGCTACCTGACACTCTGGAACATCACGCCGGTATTCCTGGCCGGCCCGCACGACGACACCTCGGCGTTCAACGCTCACAAGATTCTACAGGGCAGCCTGAGCGACGCGAAGGCGATACTCTCGAAAGCTACTGTGTTCATAGGCAACGATAGCGGTCCGGCGCACATGGCGGCCGCGTTCGGCGTTCCTTGCGTAGTGCTCTTCAGTACATCGAAACCGGCCATTTGGGGGCCATGGCGGACCGATTCGGAAATACTCGTCGCACCGGATGGATTGCTCGAAGTCAGCGTCTCGCGCGTGATTGCCGCACTCGAGCGCCTACGCATGCTTGAAGAGGCGGCGCACGCTTGAAAGATTTATACCGGCTCCTGCGTTACGCGCGCCCGTATATTCCAGCATTATTGTTATCGGTGATCTTCATGGCAGTGGTCGGCCTTTCCCAAGGTCTGCTGGTGCGCTTGATTCCGCTGGTATTCGAGCGCGTGCTGAAGCCGAACACGCCGGATGAACCGGCCCTGCTCTTCGCTGTTCCCCACACTCATTTCGCGCTCTACCTCAACGATGTAATCCCCTCCTTTATCCACAACATCTGGACTATGGTCGCCATAGGCATTCTGGCGAGCTTTGTGGCTAAAGGTGTTTGCGATTATTTGGGCAACTATCTCATCAACTGGGTCGGTATCAGCGCCATTATGGATCTCCGGCAGGATGTCTTCGACCGCCTCCTGCACCAGGACGCCAAATTTTTCGAAGACCACACCACCGGCAGCATCATGTCGGCTTTGATGATGGATATCGACCGGATTCAGATATCGGTCTCGACTATGCTGGCCGATTGGCTGCGTCAGGTATTTACCGCGCTGTTCCTGCTGCTGGCCATGATTTCCATCGATTGGAAGCTATCGCTCATCAGCTTGCTGGTGTTTCCCGTGGTTGCTTTCCTCACAGTACGGCTGGGCCGCCGCATCCGCCACACCACGCGCCACGCGCAGGACATGGCGGCCGGCTTGAACCAGATTCTGCAGGAAACCATCACCGGCCATCAGGTGGTAAAAAGCTTCGGGGCGGAGGATTTCGAGTCAAAACGTTTTCGCCTGGCGGCGCAGCGTTTGCGCGCCGGCAACCTACGCTATGTCCGGCACCAGGCGCTCGCCTCCCCGGTGATCGAAATTTTCGGCGCGCTCACCATTATTATGCTGCTCACCATGGCGCGCATGCAGGTGAAAAGCGATACGATGACGGCCGGCACGTTTACTGGTTTTGTGCTGGCGTTGGTCATGCTCTATGAACCGATCAAACGCCTGACCAACATCCACAATATTTTCCAGCAAGGCATCGGAGCGGCGGCCAAGGTGTTCCATTATCTGGACACCCGGCCTGACGTAATGGAACGGCCCAGCGCCGCCCGGCTGGGGAAGTTCGAAAAAGCGATCCGCTTCGACAATGTCCGCTTCAGCTATCCCGGCGCCCCGGGACACTTCGTTTTGGACGGCATCAACCTGGAAGTGAAGGCGGGCGAGGTGGTCGCGCTGGTCGGAACCAGCGGCGGCGGCAAGACCACGCTGGTAAACCTAGTGCCCCGCTTTTATGATGTGGTCTCCGGCTTGATACAGCTAGATGGAAAAGACGTGCGCGACATCCGGCTAAGCAGCCTGCGCGAAAACATCAGCATCGTTGCGCAAGATACGTTTCTATTCAACGACACAATTTTCGACAATATCGCCTACGGCCGTCCCGACGCCAGACGCGAGGAAGTAATCGAAGCCGCCAAGACAGCCATTGCAGACGAGTTCATCGAACGTTTGCCAAGAGGCTATGACACGCTCGTGGGCGAACGCGGCGTGAAACTGAGCGGCGGCCAGCGCCAGCGTTTGGCCATTGCCCGCGCGCTTTTGAAAAACGCGCCAATCTTGATTCTGGACGAAGCCACTTCCCATCTGGACACCGAGTCCGAACGGCTAGTGCAGCAAGCGCTCACCGCGCTGATGAAGCGCCGCACCGTGCTGGTTATCGCTCACCGGCTTTCCACTATCCGGCAAGCTAACAAAATTGTCGTCATCGATGCCGGTAAAGTGGCCGAAATCGGAACGCATGACGAGTTGATCGCCGGCAAGGGTTTGTATTATCGTCTACACGACCTCCAACACACCGATTCCAATGTCCTCATCGGATAAAGCTCCTTCCCAGCAGGCCGTCCTAAATGAACCCGCCGTAAAGCAGTCCGGCACGCGCAGCATGACCGGATACGCGCAGACCCGCCGCCAGACCAGTGCGGGTGAATTGACGTTCAGCCTGCGAAGCGTGAACCATCGCGGACTCGACTTGCACTTTCACCTCGGCAGCGACTTTGCCCCCTACGAGGCTGCCATTCGCGCCCTGTTGAAAGAGCGGGTGGGACGCGGCCATGTGGAGATCCGCGCATGGCTGGCGCGTGAAGGCGAGAGTGGGGCTATTTCCGTCAACCACGCAGCGCTGCAACGCTACGCGGACGCCTTCCGCCAGGCCGCTAACGAATTGCAGATTGCCAGTCAGCCGGATTTGAACGTGCTGCTTAGCCTGCCGGGTGTATTGAACGGCGCGCCGGAAGCAAAGCCGCTGGACCCGTGCTTCGCGGCCGAACTGGTGGCCGCGGCAAGCCTGTGCATTCAGGACCTGAACGAATGCCGCCAGCGGGAAGGGGGCGAACTGACCGTTTTTATTTTGCACGAGCTGCGGGACATCCAGGCGGCAACGCGCGAAATTTTGGCGCTTCGGGCCGAGGCGCTCGGATTCTTCCACCGGCGTCTGCGCGAAAAGCTCAGCGAACTGGTGGGCGCGGCTTTTAGCTCCGAAGGCCGCTTGGCGGAAGAAGCCGCGCTTCTGGCGGATCGCTCCGACATACAGGAAGAGCTCACCCGGCTCACCGTGCATACGCGGGAAATGCGCCGGATTCTGGAAAACGGCGGCCTAATCGGCAAGCCGCTCGACTTTTTGTTGCAAGAGATGAATCGGGAAACAAACACTATAGTTTCAAAGAGTTCCGGCGCTGGAGAGCCCGGATTGAAGATTACCAATTTGGCGCTGGGGCTTAAGGCTAACATCGAGAGAATACGCGAGCAGGCGTTGAACCTTGAATAGCGGGAATGGAGACGGCGGCGCCGATGCCGGAATGTACCGCCCCGAAACTTTTGTGAGCGATGACCTTAGCGAAAGCATGACGACAGTTTTTATCATTTCGGCGCCCTCCGGCTCAGGGAAGTCTACGTTGGTTGCCAGACTGATGGCGGCCGATACGCGACTCCGATTTTCCGTATCCTACACCACACGCAGGCCGCGCGGCAATGAAAAGCCCGGGGAGAGTTATGTCTATATTGGCCGCGAAGAATTTATCCGGCGCATGGAGGACAAGGAGTTTCTGGAGCATGCCGAGGTGTTTGGCAACTTTTATGGGACCAACAAGGAAGTTTTGGAACAGGCCCAAAGTGAAGGAAAAGACCTCATACTCGACATTGACGTACAGGGTGCGAGACAATTAAAAGAAAGAATACCGGAAGCCGTCACGATTTTCATTCTGCCTCCCTCCCGCGCTATTTTGGAGCAGCGGTTGCGTTCCCGTTCCGAAGATTCCGAAGATGTCATACAGCGCCGGCTGCGGGACGCCGGCGAAGAGATTCGCAATTACAAACAGTATGACTACGTACTGGTGAATCACCAAGTGGACGAATCGAGCGGCACGCTTGTGTCGATCATTAAGGCGGAACGGGTGCGGAGGAGCCGGATGGAAGAACAGATCCGGCCGATTCTCAAGAGTTTCGAAGTGCGGGCTCCTTCCTTGTTTTGAGGGAGTTGATTTTCAGTTTCAGTGTGTATTAAGTCGAGAAAACATGGCAGAGATTAAACCCAGAACCAACGCGAACCACAGCATCCCCGACGACGTGGATGCCAGTACCTACCGCTTCATCATCGTTTCGGCGAAGCGCGCACGCCAACTGCAGGGTGGCCAGCGCAGCGTGCTGCCGGCCACTAACAAAAAGCACACCACCATGGCAATGGAAGAAGTCCGGCGCGGTCTGGTTCCCTACATCGATCTCGCCAAAGAAGAGCCGCCGCCGGTAGTCGAATAACAAGGTCCATGCGCGTCCTGCTAGGGGTAGGTGGCGGAATAGCCGCGTACAAAGCGGCTGAATTGGTGCGTGCGCTGCAGCAGCGCGAGCATGAAGTTCAGGTGGTGATGACTGCAGCGGCGCAGGAGTTCGTGCGGCCGCTCACTTTTGCAGCGCTTACAGGGCGCAAAGTGATTACCGGGCTGTTTTCTCAGGCTAGTTCCCAGGACACACTTTCGAGCGCGGTTGAACATATCGCCGTGGCGCAAGAACACGAAGTGCTGGTGGTGGCTCCGGCCACTGCCGATCTGCTGGCAAAATTCGCCTGCGGTCTCGCGGACGACTTTCTGACGACGCTGTATCTGGCCTTCAGCGGGCAGGTGGTGCTGGCGCCCGCGATGAACACCGTCATGTGGCAGCATGCCGCCACCCAGTCGAATTTAGGGGTACTACGCGGACGCGGATGCTCCCTGGTGGATCCGGCGGAAGGATGGCTGGCTTGCGGTTCTATCGGCGCCGGACGTCTGGCGGATCCCGAACGTATTGCCGAGCACGTCAGCGAGTTGAGGAACAGCCCGTCCAGCCGGAAAAAGCGCGATCTGGAGGGCGAGTATCTGTTGATTACAGCCGGACCAACGCAGGAAGCGATTGATCCAGTCCGCTACATCAGCAACCGTTCCAGCGGGAAAATGGGTTACGCCATTGCAGCCGCCGCGGCGCTCCGGGGAGCGCGCGTGGTGTTGATCTCAGGACCGGTGAATCTGCCGCCGCCGCGTAACGTCGAAGTAGTATCGGTGCGGACCGCGCAGGAGATGCGAACGGCGGTGCTCGACCATCTGGAACCCGCTACCATCATCGTCAAGAGTGCGGCCGTGGCCGATTACTACGTCGCCCATGTTCCTGAACAGAAGATGAAGAAAACCGCGGCGCGGCTTTCGCTTGATCTGGACCCCACGCCGGACATTCTGGCGGAGGTGGGCCAGCGTAAAGGCGACCGCCTGCTGATTGGCTTTGCCGCCGAGACCGAAAATTTATTGGACGAGGCGCGCCGCAAAATGCTCGCGAAAAAGTGCGACATGCTGGTGGCGAACCTGATTAACCGCGCCGGCCTGGGATTCGAATCGGACAAAAACGAAGTGGATATCATCACGCGAAACGGGGTGCCGGTACACGCCGGTCCAACCAGCAAGAGCGAGATTGCCGAGCGTATACTCGACCAAGTAGCCATCTTGCGGTTAAGCCTACAGGCGGTGGATGCGCCGCTCTAGCTTCGCCTGAAACACGTGCATGAAACCAGGCCAGATTCGCCAATATTTAGAGTTCTATCGTGACCTGGGCGTCGATTCCGTTTATCGCCGGAGTGCGCCCGTCCTTCCGGCACCCATCCCGGAGCCGCCGTCTGAATCAATGAAATCCGTTTCCGCTACCAAAATTCCCGCGCTTAAAATCCCAACGAGCAAAGTAGAGCTGCCGGCCTTGGCGCCTGTAACTGATACGCTCGACCAAATCCGCCTCGACATCGGCGATTGCAAGCGCTGCCGTCTCTGTGAAAAGCGTCAGAACATCGTGTTCGGCTCGGGTAATGAGAATTCCAGTCTCGTGTTCGTGGGAGAGGGTCCCGGCGCAGATGAGGATGAGCAGGGGCTGCCCTTCGTGGGTAGAGCCGGTCAGCTTCTCACGCTGATGATTGAGAACACCGCCGCCAAAGAAGGCATTGCCATCCGGCGTCCGGATGTTTATATTGCAAACGTCGTGAAGTGCCGTCCGCCGGAAAATCGGACTCCGCTGCCCGACGAAATGGAGATCTGCGGGCAGTTTCTTTTTCGCCAGTTGATGACCATAAAGCCGAAGGCCATTTGCGTTTTGGGCGCAACCGCGATGAAGGCGCTGCTCAACAACAAAGAAGGCATCACCAAATCGCGCGGCATGTGGCATAAATGGCGGGATATTCCGGTGATGGTCACCTATCATCCTTCCTACCTTCTGCGGCAATACAATCAGGACGCCAAGCGCGAAGCGTGGGAAGACCTGAAGTCGCTGCTGCATTTCGTTTATGACTGAGGCGGTGGGCCAGCGTCCCGGCTTATTTCTGAGCTTCGAAGGCACGGACGGCAGCGGCAAGACCACGCAAATGCGTATTTTACTGGAGCGACTGCGCGCCGCGGGCTTGACCCTGGTCGAAAACCAGGAGCCGGGCGCGACCTACATAGGCCGCCAGATCCGCCGCATTTTGCTCGATCCGGCTCACCAGGAAATGGCCCCGATGACGGAACTGCTTTTGATGTTCGCCTCGCGCACGCAGTCCGCGGCGGAAATTATTCTGCCGGCTCTCAAACGCGGTGACGTCGTGGTGAGTGACCGCTTCACGGACTCCACGCTCGCCTACCAGGGCGAAGCACGGGGAATTGGTTTTGACACCGTGCTTGCGGCGCACCGGCTCGCGCTGGGAGAACTTCTACCCGATATGACCATCTGCATCAGCGTCGATGTCGCAACTGGCTTAGAGCGCGCCCATCGCCGCAACGCTGCTACTTCCGGCGAGGCCAGCGAAGCACGGCTCGACCGGCAATCGCTCGAATTTCATCAGCACGTCCACGCGGGCTACCGGAAGATCGCGGCGATGGAGCCGGAACGCTTCCGCATGGTGGATGGCAAGGGCGATCCAGCGGAAGTCGCCGAGCGCGTGTGGAGCGAGGTCCACCCGCTGCTTCAAAAACTACGGCCTTGAGAAAATAGAAAGCGCTTCATGCTCCCCTTCCCTGATGCCCATTTTCCTGATTTTTGGGGCAACCTGGCCGTTGCGCAGACCCTGAGCCAGATGATTGCCGCCGAGCGGATTTCTCAGACGATTCTCTTGAGCGGTCCCGAAGGAGTCGGCAAGGCGACCTTAGCCAGGCGATTTGCCGCCGCCCTGCTGGGCAGCCCGGCTAAGATTGAGGCCGACGACCTGAGCCTTCCAGCAAATCTTGACATAGTCGAGCAACGCGAAAAGTGGCCCGCCGAAAAGCGCGCCGAGGATCCGCTGATCTTTTCCACGCATCCTGATTTCATCACCTTCGCTCCCGACGGCCCGCTACGCCAACTCACCATTCAGCAGATACGTTCCCTGCGGGAGCGCGCGCCCTTTAAACCGCTGCAGGGTAACCGGCGCGTGTTTTTAATCGACCACCTGGACCGGGCCAATGAGCAGTCCGCCAATTCGCTGCTGAAGGTGCTCGAAGAACCTCCGGAACACCTGATCCTAATGGCCACGGCTGAGAACCTGTATGATCTTTTGCCCACTATCCGGTCGCGTTCGCTGGTGCTGCAGATGGTGCGGCTTTCTGATGCCGAGATGCGGGAATTCGCCGCCGTCCGCCACTTGCCGGAAGCGGAGACGCGCATTGCTTTGGCTGGGGGAAGTCCAGGCATCGCGTCCACACTCGACCTGGAGCTTTTTCGAGAGCGGCGCGCGCTTCTACTCGCAGCATTCGAATGCGGAGCGGGCTTAACCCCATTCTCTAGCTGGGTGCAGGAATCGGAGTCATTCGCTAATCGTAAATCCGAAAAACTGGATTTGTACCTCAAATTGGCATATGGTTTACTGGGAGATGTCTTGGCGGTCTCGCAAGGCCAATCTGCCGCTGTTCATCGCGATATCCAACAGAGGATTGCTGCCATTGCCCAACGGGTCAGTTTCGGCTGGATCGAAAGGGCCGTCAAGAGCGTCGACGAACTCGCCGTAATGGTCAGGCGTAACATACAGAAAGTGGGAGCTTTTGACGCCATGATTATTAATTTACGTAACGGTTTGGCTGCAGCCGGCACCTAAGGGGTTAACTGGGGCCTGCAGCGAGGCTGTGAGTGCGATACCATCCAGACAGATTGCAATGAGGGCAGATGATAGAAGAGAGGCGTTTGGAATCACTCGTCAGGAAACCGATCCGGAATGTCGCCGGGGATGCGAAAGAAATTAGCCGGCGGCCGCCTGCCGTAAAGAAGAGCACACCGCCGGACCAGACGAATGCCGAGCAGTTTTACTACTCGAAGCAGATGCAGAGTAAAACCCGCATGACGGTTGTGCTCAGCGACGGCGAGGAACTCGAAGGTGTGATCGAATGGTACGACCGCGATTGCCTGAAGTTGAACCGTATCGGTTCACCCAATCTATTATTGTTTAAGCATTGGATTAAGTATATGTACAAAGCGGAACCGGAATAATGTCCGGTTTAGCTTTTGACAGTCCGGGCTTTGTCTTTTAGTGCCAGGCGGTAGGCCCGGCGTTCAGCCGCCTCGTTGTATCGGCGCTTGTCATCGTCTGTCTCGGGGATAACCGGCGGAAGTGCGACCCTATTTCCTGCCATATCAAGGGCTACAAACGTCAGGTATGCTGACGAAGTGTGCCGTAGCTCCGTAGTGTGCAAATTTTCCACCCAGACTTTGACGCCTACTTCCATGGAGGAGCGGAACACGCGGTTGACCTGCGATTTCAGCAGGACCAGGTCACCCAAATGGACGGGGTGAAGAAAAGTCATTTGATCGATGGATGCCGTCACTACGGTGCAGCGCGAATGCCGCATGCCCGCCAGCGCTCCGCACAAATCTACCAGATGCATCACGTGGCCGCCCAGCATGTT
The DNA here is from genome assembly GCA_035316385.1 of Bryobacteraceae bacterium. GTDB lineage: Bacteria > Acidobacteriota > Terriglobia > Bryobacterales > Bryobacteraceae > Bog-105. The sequence goes on from DATHIZ010000437.1 coordinate 15,041, forward strand.
GCCGAGCAGATTGGTCGAATTCGGGAGGCAAATTTCAGAGTAATCGGATTGCGACTCGCGGACCGTGCGGCCCGGAATCTGTTCTTCGTTTGGCATGTTCAGAATTTATGATTTGAAATGTCGTAGAAAACTGCGGCAGAACGCAAGCAGCTGCGCCCGCGCGCATATGTCGGAGATTTCGGGTTCCAGCAATTCGCTTCCGGTAAAATATTTCACCCGCTGCCAAACCGCTGGAGCATAGTTCAGCTCCTCGATTAACAGGACTTCGAGCCACGCCCCACTACTTGCAGCCATTTCGAAGCGCCGAGAAGAACGCGCTGCGTTCTTCGGAAAGTGGACGCATGCGCCCGCGCAGTTCCCATGGTTACAGCAGCGAAAGCGCAACTCTGCGGGGGCCGGAAATGGCTCGGAGCCGGAGTGGCAGACACCTTCGTATTCGTCGATCAGCGGCAGGCGGATGCCAGGCGGCGAAGAGACTAGCTGAGGGGCGTGCTCGGGCCGTGCCGCCGCTTGCCGCGGCTCAAAATACGGACATGGCATTTGTGTTCAGTATAGGGGCTTTTGCTGTTTACGCTGGCGCGACCACCACCACCAGTCGCACTGCGCGGCCGGAAGTCTTGGATCGCGCGCCTGCGCCACCGCGCAGCGCATGGTGTCCAGCACGCACGGGTCCTGGTTCGTTTTGGTTCTCCGGCTCAAGTCTCTGTATAACTCGACGGGATCGCACGTAGCCAGCTGTTCCACACTTTGAATGCCAAGCAATCGCAGATTAGCTTCAATGGATTTTCCGACGCTGCGTAAATCTCTTAAGTTGCGTCGTCTCCCGGAAGTGTAAGCCGCCGTGCCTGTGCTCATTGCTCAATCGAGAAGAATTTCTATTTTAGCGCTCCGGGCCCTACAAAACCGAAACAAACCGCGCGTATTACTGCGTCCACTGTAAGTAGGAGGAACGAATGAGAAGAAGCAGCACGAACTCGGGAATTATCGGTGCAACGTTGATCGGCCTCGGGTGCGGGTTGACCGCCGTAGGTATCGCCATGGTGATTCCCGCCTGCGCCGGTTGGTCGCTTGGTTTCCTGGACCAGGCCGTGAAAAAAGGCCGTGAAGGCGCCGGAACCGCCGCTGAGATTTTTGGCGACGTGGCCGGCAAAGCGCACCATCACTTCAACGAGGCAAGTAAAACCGCTAAAGCGACCGCCGCCAAAGCCGCCGGAGCGGTGGAGGACGTCGCTCGCCAAGCCCGCCAGTACGCTTCGTAGTAAAGAAAATGCCAGAATGTGAACGATGGCAACAAATCGTCTCGACATTCTGAAGCAGATGGTCGAACAAGACCCGGGTAATACTTTTGCGCGTTATGGCCTCGCCATGGAGTACGCCAAAGGTGGTGAGTTTGCGGCTGCGATAGCTGAGTTCCAGGGTCTCCTATCGCAGGATGCCGATTACGCCGCTGCGTACTACCATGGCGGCCAGGCGCACGAAAAGTTGGGCGAACTGGAGCAAGCCCGCGACCTCTATGAAAAAGGGATTGAAGTTACCATGCGCAAAGGCGATGCCCACACCCGCGCGGAGCTTGAAGCAGCCCTCAGCCTGCTGCCAGTGTAAAGTTATTGCTCGAGGAACCACTGTG
>DATHIZ010000438.1:0-5871 GCA_035316385.1 Bryobacteraceae bacterium
GACCGCTGTAAAGGCTCGCGACAAAGGCATCATGCTGCTATCACGTTTGGCGCCTGGCGTCGAAACGTGTTTGGTTGGGGACCCAGCCAAGCTGAAACAGGTACTGATCAACTTGCTTGGGAACGCGGTTAAATTTACCGATTCAGGGGAAATTGTGCTCACCGTCCGGAACGATGAGTCTGGCAAGCCTGGCCACATGGAAATTGCCGTCTCCGATACCGGCATCGGGATTCCCGCCGACAAGCTGGAAACGATCTTCGACGATTTCACCCAGGCGGATGCCTCCACGACACGAAAATACGGAGGCACCGGCCTTGGACTCGGGATTAGCCGGCGACTAGTCGAGGCCATGGGAGGACGCCTGACGGCGACCGGCTCCGTAGGCAAGGGAAGCACGTTTGGCTTCACCATTCAGTTTGATCCAGCGCCCGAGGATGCCTGCGACGTTTGCGCGGCGCTAACGAATCATAACGGCAAACGCGTGCTTCTGATCGACGTCAACGAGACTCACAGTTTGATGCTACGGGAGAAATTGCAAACCTGTGGACTGGAAAGCGACGTGTTCCGGCTGCCGGTGGAGGCTCTCGCATGTCTTGCTGAGAATATGGCCGGTAAACAGCCCTATTCGCTTGCGATTGTCAGTGACAGCTGTGCAACTGGGGTGGACGGGTTCGAAACCGCTGCCGATATTAAGCGAATTGCCGGGGAATTGCCAATAGTGCTATTGGCCTGCGAGACGCGGCCAGGGGACTTCACTCGCAGCGCGCAAGCCGGGTTAGCCGGCTATGCCGTCAAACCGGTGGCACGCGGCCAATTAGTCCGGCTCGTCAATGAAGCTATAGAAACGCCAGTGCGTCCGGAAACGGATCCGATTCTCACGCTGGATCGCGAAGAAAAGGAGCCGGTCAAGCCGGCTAGAATCCTGGTTGCTGAAGATTCGCCGGATAACCGCCTGCTGATTCAGCTATATATGAAGGACAGTCCCTATCAACTGACCTTCGCGGAAAACGGCGAGGCGGCGGTAGAGCAATTTGTCACCTCGGATTTCGATCTCATCCTGATGGACATGCGTATGCCCGTAATGGACGGGCTAACCGCAACCCGCGCCATACGTACCCTTGAGCGAGAGCGTGGGCTTTCCCCGATTCTAATCATCGCGTTGACGGCTAACGCCAGTTTGCAGGATCTCGAAAGGAGTGGGGAGGCCGGCTGCAATGCGCATCTGTCCAAGCCGATCTCGAAGCTTGAACTCCTCAGTAGCATAGAGAAGTGGCGGCGGCTGAAGCCGGCGGTGGAAGTTGCGCAGCCCGTTCCTCTCGAACCAATCAAGATCGAGATCACACCCGGCTTGGAGGAAATAGTTCCCAGCTATCTTGCGAGCCGCAGGGAAGAGGTTCCCGAAATGCTCAAGCTGCTTGCGGCATCGGACTTTGATCGCTTGGCCACATTAGGCCACAATCTGAAGGGAAGCGGCGGAGCGTATGGGTTTCCAGAGCTAACGCGGTTCGGCGCCACGTTGGAACGGTTTGCGAAACAAGAGGATGGAGCCGCCCTGCGCACACAGATGACCGGCCTTGGTCATTATCTGGATCAGGTGCAACTCGTCGCTGACAGATCGGCTGGCTGACCAATAATACTTTACTTCCGCGCGACATATCTATCCTCCGATCAACGGGTTCACCTGGATGATGAGGTTGTGGGCGGCCGGCACTGGTCAACGAAGCATAAGAACCGGCGCCCGAACGAAGGAGGTTCCAACAATGATCAGACGGTTTTCTCCGTTGACGATGGCGAGCGTAATACTAGCGGTGTGGCCTTTGGTTTCCGCAAGCGCGGCAGCGGTGTGTGAGGATCGCCCCGCCGCGACCGGTAGTTGAGCGAGTTGTCCGGGCGCCCGGTCCCGGCTATGTCCCGCTGGGGGCGGACCTGCCTATGTGTGGGCGCCCGGCCGGTGGGCCTATCCACCGCGCCGGGCGGCAGTCTGGGTTCCACCTCGCTGGGAATATGTGCCGGTAAGAGGTCCTATGTATTCGTCGCCGGGTTCTGGCGGTAGGAAACAGGAGCATCGGCGGCGGTCCTGTTGCAAGTGAATTCAGGCGGGTGGGATGATCGGGTGAGCTGGATAGCGGCCATGGCCGGTTCCGAAGAAGCGGCGCCGGCCAACACCTGGGAATCGCACGCTGCCGTGAAAGCCACTGATCGCGCAACCATACTAGTTATGGACGACGACGTCGAGATGACCGAAATGCCAGCCGAGTATCTGGCGCCGGAAGGCTTTGCCATGGAAGTTTGCCACGACGGCGATCCTGACTCAAAAAGGCGCTCCAGGGGAACTGCCTGCTTGTCATCCTTGATGTGATGCTGCCCAGAATCAATGGATTTGAGCCCCTGCGGCGGCTGCGAACAGCCTCACAGATGCCGGTTCTGATGCTGACGGCTCGCGGCGACTCGGTGGACGGTGTTGTCGGGCTGCAGGCAGGCGCTGACGATTATCTCCCAAAGCCGTTCGACCCGCAGGAACTGGTCGCCAGGGTACGCATTGACTCATCAGATTTGTTACCGGCGCGGGGTGGTTGCCTCATGAAAATGTTACCCATCAAATCTCAATATGGCGGGTACCAGAATCGGGAGGCATTTGAGCTTGGCAACCAGGCGAGAACTGATCGACGCGATTGCGGGGCGTTATCACGCCGCCGCACGGAGGGACAAAAAGCAAATTCTCGATGAATTTATCGAGGTAACGAACTTCCATCGAAAGCACGCAATTCGTGTACTGCGTAAAGTAGCGACACATTTACCGCCGGCCTCGGATGCGCCACGGACACGCATTTATGACGAGGGTGTTCTACAGACGCTGACGCTGCTTTGGGAGGCAGCCGACCGGATCTGTGGGAAACGACTGAAGGCTGCCATACCAGCGCTGCTGGATTCCATGGAACGACATGGCCACCTCAAGTTAGATGCGGAGCTGCGGAGACTTGTTCTCGCCGCCAGTGCGGCGACTATCGATCGGATGCTGGCTTGCACCAAGGACACGAGCAAGCAAGGCCGAAGAAAACAAGGCGTGAATACTCCATTACGGAAAGGCATTGCGGTGCGCACCTTCACCGATTGGAACGATCCGCCGCCAGGGTTTTTCGAGATGGATATGGTGGCTCATTGCGGTAAGTCTGTCGCTGGAAGTCATGTTCATAGCCTGGTGCTCACCGATATTGCTTCGGCATGGACAATTGCCGCGCCCCTGCTGGTGCGAGAGCAAACGCTGATCATCATGACGGTCGAGGAACTGCGGCGCGAGTTGCCGTTCCCGCTGCTTGGACTGGATGTGGACAACGACAGCGCATTCATCAATAGCACGCTGTTGGGCTATTGCAGGGAACGCGGAATTGAACTCACGCGATCCCGCGCTTACAAGAAGAATGACCAGGCGTGGATCGAGCAGAAGAACGGGTCGGTGGTTCGCCGAATGGTGGGCTACGGCAGGCTGGAAGGAATGCGAGCCGTTGCAGAACTCGCGCAGTTGCATCGGGCGGCACGGCTCTATGTGAACTTTTTCTGCCGTCCTTCAAGTTGCAGAGCAAAATCAGGAAAGGAGCCAGACTCAGCAGGAGATATGACAAGCCCGCAACGCCATATGAACGCCTCCTGGCCTCGGACAAAATTACCGACGAGCAGAAGGATCAACTCCGACAGACCTTCGCTACCCTGGATCCGATCCAATTACTTAGCCAAGTGCGCGAGGCACAGAACAGGCTTGCGCAACTCGAAGCGGGCGCTGCATCTGTTGAACCGCCGGCGACCCATACTCCAGTCGATCAATTTGTCCGGAATCTCGGGACAGCTTGGAAGCAGGGAGAGATTCGTGCCACTCACCGGAAACGGAATGCGACACCTCGGTCCTGGCGAACTCGCGAAGATCCTTTTGAAGGTGTTTGGCCGACCATCCAACAATGGCTGAACGAGAAGCCGGACGCGTTGAGCAAAGATCTGTTTGAACGCTTGCGGACGGACCTTCCCAATTCATTTCAGCCCGGTCAGTTGCGCACGCTACAAAGGCGGGTAAAGGAGTGGCGGACCACAATCGCCAGGCAACTGGTGCTGGGTGCCGAGACCGGACTTCCTTCTGTGGCCCGGAACGACATCAAGGAAACGGTCTTTGATTAAAATGGGGGCCCGCCCCCAAACCCCCGGGATTTATCGCTTTTCAGCGAGCATGATGCATGCGGGACGATCCTATCGACCGTCCCTTCATGCCCGCATCTGTGACAGCGCTCAGGTTCCATCCCTGGAGTTGACCAGGTTCCGTTCAACTGGCCACGCGTGGGCCGAGGCGCGATAGTTTTGGCCGGGCACACAGCCGTGGATTCCTACGAACGCGGCGGACAGACGGAACTGGCGCATTATTAGTCGCTGGTGCGTGACACGGGTTTGCAAAGGCACGCTCTACGACTCAACCGGACTGCTTTCCGCGGGGGCGTCTGGCTGGAATCCGGCTGAGCGGCCGCGACAACAGCTCGTACATTTTCGTGACAAGCGTGCCTCGCCGGGATGCGGGGGTTTCTGGTACGGGGCGCTTATCCTCTCATTCATTTCATTCATTCTCACGGGAGGTTTGCTATGCTACCTGCTGGCCCGCCATATCACTTCACCGGTTGTTCATCTGCGCGCCGTGACTTCCAGATTTTCCAGCGGCGACCTCAAGGCGCGCATCACTTTGACTAGCGTGCTGAAGCGGAGGAACGAGATTGGCGGCCTCGCTAGAGACTTCAACCAGATGCCATCGCGGATCGAGACTTTGCTGCAGGCGCCCACGGCGGCTGATCGCGGACGTGTCGCACGAATTGCGGTCGCCGATTACGCGTCCCTCTGCCTGGCGCTCGGACTAATCCGGCGCCGCAGGGAAGGAGAGGTGGACCGGCTGAACGCCTTGATTGCACAACTGTTGACCCTCACGGCTGGTAGCCTGGACGAGCCCCCATCGATGGAATTTATTGACCTGGGAGCTTTGTGCAAGAGGTTGCGGCAGACGCCGATTTCGAGGCTACAAGTATGAACCGGAGCGTGGATCACGCTTCCGGTCAACCGAGATTCTGGGGACGGCACTCGACAATAAAACGGCCCGATGGCTGCCGGGCGGCGGCAAGCACTTCCAATCCGGCCTCCTGTCCCAATTTCGTGAACTCAGTCAGACTTCGCTCCCGCCCTCCTACCAACACCATCATCAGCAGGGCCGGCGATGTGCTGCTTCGCTCGTTTGGCGACACTCCATTCAGCACAACTACGCGACCTCCGGGACGCGCCGCCTCCGCGCAATTCTTCAAGATGGCTATTGCCTCGGGATCCGGCCAGTCGCTTAGGACGCTTTTCAGGAGGTAGAGGTCGCCCCCGGACGGCAGAGGATTGAAAAAGCTTTGCGCAACCGTGGTCACACGGTCGGCCACGCCGGCAGCTTGGAAAACTTGGCGGGATCGAGCGACGGTTGACGGGAGGTCCACTAGAATGCCGCGCACATTGCTCCGCGTCCGAAGAATTTCCGCTAAGAGCGATCCCGTACCGCCGCCCACATCAACGACGGTTCGTACCACCTCCCAATCACCGGCCAGCAGCACCCCAGGGTCCGGCGTACCATGACCGGACGGCCCCATCAATTCGTCGAAGCTCGCGCTGATAGCGGGATTTGCTTCCAGATCTTCCCAAAACGGCCGGCCGAAGATCGTGTGATACGCGGGCTCGCCGGTCCTTACGGCGGTCAGCAGGCTGCCCCACGCGTACGCCATCCGGCCACCAATGCCCGCAAGATCGAAGCCGAGACTGGCTCCGGAATCTAGCAGCGCGCGCGCCGCCTCATTCAGGGTGAACTGGCCGGGCGCC
>DATHIZ010000439.1:0-32579 GCA_035316385.1 Bryobacteraceae bacterium
AAACGCTGGTACGTGGATATCGGCGGACGCGTCCACCAAGGTGACCTGCTTGCCGAAATCGATTCACCCGAGGTGGATCGGCAACTCGAACAGGCGCGCGCGGATCTAGGGACCTCTCAAGCCAACTTAAAGCTGTCGGAGGTGACTGCCGAGCGGTATACGGGTCTGTTCAAGACGGACTCGGTGGCGAAACAAGACGTGGATAATACAGTACAGGACCTGGCCGCGAAGAAGACGGCCGTAAACTCAGCCCAGGCCAACGTGTCGCGATTGCAGCAAATGGTTTCTTACGAAAAGGTGTACGCGCCTTTTGATGGAACGATTACAGTGCGTAACATCGACGTGGGCGGACTGGTGGCCGCGGGCGCGAATACAATCGGCCAAGAGCTGTTTCATCTGGCATCGACATCTATCCTGCGTGTCTATGTGAACGTTCCGGAAAATTTCTCGCAGGCGGCCAAGCCTGGCGTAACCGCGGCGTTGACATTGGGTGAATTCCCAGGGCGGCAGTTCCACGGCGTCGTAGTCAGGACTGCGAACGCCATTGATGTGGCGTCGAGAACGTTGCTGGTCGAAGTAGACGTGAAAAATCCGACGGGCGAACTACTGCCGGGGTCGTTTGCCTCGGTACACTTGAAACTGCCGAACCGGGCATCGGCGGTGACGGTGCCTTCCAACACGCTGATATTCCGCAAAGAAGGATTGCAAGTGGCGGTGGTGAGGCAGGACCACACGGTGCTTGTACCGGTGATTCTGGGGCGCGATTTCGGTGACGAAGTAGAAATCGTGGCAGGACTTACCAGCAAAGATCAAGCCATTGTGAATCCGAGCGATTCGCTGTCACAGGGGGAGCAGGTGCGGATAGCGGGACCGCGCACCGGGCAGGCAGACTAGTTGAGCGAGAGAATGCAAAATCCGATTGGAAGTAAAGCCGGGCGAAGGCTCCGAAACTCCGGCTTGGTGGTTGCGGCGGGAATGGCTGCGTTGCTGACGAGTTGCATGGTGGGACCGAAGTACGTGAAACCGCCGGTAACCACGGCGCCCGCTTATAGTGAGCAACCGCCGGCCAGCTATCAGGAGTCACAAGGATGGAAGACCGCGCAGCCGGGCGATACAGCAATCCGAGGTAATTGGTGGGAGATATTTGGGGACGCCGAATTGAACGCGCTCGAAGAGCAGGTGGCGCCGGCGAACCAAACCCTGAAGGTGGCCGAGGCTAATTTTCGCGCGGCGCGCGCGGCGATTCAATTCAACCGTTCGTTCGAATATCCAACGATCAGCGCTGGTCCGAGTATCACGCACAATCGCATTTCCGGCAATTCTCCCGCCGGATTTCCAGGGAGGCAATATGGCAATTTTTTGGTACCGATCAACGTTTCCTACGACGCGGACTTGTGGGGCCGCGTCCGGCGGTCGGTAACGCAGGCGCGCGATCAGTATCAGGCAACTGCGGCCGACCTCGAAAACGTGAAGCTGGAACTGCAAACGGAAGTCGCCGTGGACTTCTTCGAGGCACGCAGCGCGGATGCACAGAAAAAGCTGCTAGACGACACGGTGGTGGCCTACACCAGAGCGCTGGAATTGACACAGAATCGCTTCGTCGGCGGAGTGGCGGCAAAGACCGACGTAGCGCAAGCACAGACGCTGCTCGATCAGACCCAGGCGCAGGAGATCGACATTGAGGTGGCGCGCGATCAGTTTGAGCACGCGATTGCGGTATTGACAGGTAAACCACCGGAGGGTTTTAGAGTTCCGGAACTGGCGTTGCAACACGCGCCGCCGGTGATTCCCGTAGATGTGCCTGCACGGCTATTGGAGCGGCGGCCCGATATTGCAGGGGCGGAACGGCGCATGGCGGCGGCCAACGAGCAGATCGGAATTGCGAAGTCGGCATTTTTCCCGGACTTGGTTTTGTCGGCGACGGGCGGATTGAACGCGGGCAACATCTCCAATCTGTTCACGTGGCCTAGCCGTTATTGGGCAGTTGGTCCGCAAATGGTGGAGACGCTCTTCGATGCCGGGCGCCGGCGTTCGCAAGTGGACACCGCGATAGCCGGCTATGACGCGAATGTGGCAAATTATCGCCAGACGTCGCTGACGGCATTTCAGGAAGTAGAGGATAATCTGGCGGCCTTACGGATTTTGGAGCGAGAGGAGGCGAAGCAGCATGAAGCCTCGCTCTCGGCTGAGAATTCGCTGCAGCTGTCTTTGAACCGCTACAAAGGCGGATTGGTGACGTATCTGGAAGTGATTACCGCTCAGAGTATCGCACTGACCAATGAACGCACGGAAGTCGATCTGCGGCGGCGGCGCATGGATGCCAGCGTGCTGCTGATTAAGGCGCTGGGCGGAGGTTGGGATGCGAGCAAGCTGCCGAAGAAATAAGCCGCAAGCAGCCTAAACGGCGATTTTCTGCACGTCGAGGCAGGTCTCGAACACGGTAGAGTCGACAGCTTCCGGATTCAGTTCGTTCACCGCTTCCATCAGATCTTCCGGCGAAAACAGGCGCGGCAGTATCTGGGTGCGGACTTGACCGGGCAGCGGCCTGCGGCGCGTTTCACGGTCGGAGAGATAAATCACAGCGAGACCGGGAACGGCGCGGCGGCAGCCAATGGACAGATGCTCGAACTCGATGGGCAGGAGCAAGAGCGAAATGCGATTCTTCCAACAGTCGATGAGATCGAGAGTTTCCGCGGGCGAAGCCGCGGCGAGGACGCGGAAACTTTTGTGTTCCAGGGATAACGTAATGAGTTTGCGAACGGGTGCTTCGGGGTCGAAGACAAGCACGACGGTCTCGGATGGAACGGGCTCCTCCGGGGGTGAACTGGTTTCAACAAGTTTGAGAGATGGCGGCTCAGGCGTGGCAGAGGGCTTCTTTAGACTTTTGAGCTTCGCGAGCAACGTGGTGCGCTTGATTTTCAGCAGGTCGGCCGCACGAGCCTTGTTGCCGTTGCAGGCACTAAGCGCCTGATCCAGGAGCGACAACTCAAAGGCTCCCACTACTTCGTCGAAATCAATCCCCTGCTGAGGCAGTGGCGTCACACAGGGAATGGAGGCTGGGGCCGCCGGCGCGGCAGCGGGAGTGAGAACGCTTGCTCCTTCGACACGCAGCGGGCGGCGGGTGACGAAATCGTTAGGGCACAACAGCGAACGCTCCCCGCTTAAGGCGAACGCCATCTGTACGGCGTGCTCGAGCTGGCGCACATTGCCGGGCCAATCCATTTGCTGGAGAAACAAGACCGCCTCCGGAGCAATTTGCTTGGCCGGAGCGTTTTCGGCAATGCGAATTTTCTCGAGAAAATGCTGGAGCAGCAGCGGAATGTCTTCCCGCCGTTCGCGCAGTGGAGATAGATGCAGGGGGACGATGTTGAGGCGATAGTAAAGATCTTCGCGGAAACGCCGTTCGCGCACGGCTTGTTCAAGATCGACATTAGAGGCGGCGATCACTCGCGCATCCACATGAACAGTCTCAGAGCTGCCCACGCGCTGAAACTCCTGTTCCTGCAGCACGCGCAGTAGCTTGGCTTGCGCTTCGAGCGGCAGATCGCCGATCTCATCCAGGAAAATCGACCCGCGATGGGCTTGTTCAAAACGCCCGGTGCGGCTGGAATGCGCGCCGGTGAAAGCACCCTTGGCATGCCCGAAGAGTTCCGTTTCGATCAGGTTCGTGGGCAGAGCCGTGCAGTTGACGGAGACCAGCGGGTGCGCGGAGCGGTTGCTCGCGGCATGAATGGCCTTGGCGATGACTTCCTTCCCGGTTCCAGTCTCGCCGCCGATCAGAATCGTGCAGCGCTTCGCGGCGACCAGTTGGATGACCTCGCAGATCTGCAGCATGGAACGGCTTTGACCGATGAGTAAGCGCCGCCACGGGGCAGCTTCCACACTCGTCCGCCGGGTTTGGGAGTGGCGCACAGCGCGGCCCATTGCCTCGGCGAACCCTGCGGGATCTATTTCGCCAATCAGGACGTGAAAAACACCCCGTCGCGTGAGGTGGATCACATCGTCTATGACGCCGTCGCGGTGATGCACGATGACTGGGAGACTAGGAGCCAAATGGAAAATCTCATCCAGCGCGCGGTCGCCTGAACTATCGAGCGCCGCCAGACTCAGCACGGCAGCATCGAACTCGGCGCTTCGCAAACGCGCCAACCCGTACTGCAGGGAGCTTTCGGCAAGAATTTCCAACGCAGGCAACGCACCGCGCACACGAGCATCCGTAACGGCCAAATCGGCGCCAATCCAAAGAAGTTTTTTTCGCAAGTAAGCCCTCGAGGCGGGCCCTTGCAACGGACCCCGGCAACATGGATCTCATCGGCGGTAGGCGGCAAGAGCTTGAGCAATTAGCGGCAAGATTTTGCCGCCCCTCACTCGCCGGGTGAGGGGCGGGCGCGATGAAGCACGTTCCGCACCGCAGTCCACGCTTCTTGCGCTACGATTTCAAGTTCGCGGTCGGTTTGCGCCCGCCAGGCTGCAAACTTTGTCTCTTTTAGTTTCACGAGCAAACGCTCCTTGCGCTGCGCGGCGGTCACGCGCCGGCGCTGCTCGTCGGCCATGCTCTGGATTTGCCGGACGGTTTCCCGTAAGCTCGCGGCCTTGGCGGCCGTCCCGAGCAGGAAGGCCGAAAGGGCTCGAAGTTCGGCATTACCGGTTGTAGCTTGGTTTCGCACGAAACTGATGGCGGCGGCACGCTCGGTCATCAGGCCGGCAAGCAAACGCTCGTGCTGCGCGAGTTCGCGCAGGATCATCTGCAACTTTTCCTCTTCAGCCGTTAACTGCATTTCGCGCAACCGCAAGACAGAGGCAAGTCGAAAACGGAACTTTGTCATACGATGCGGCCGCTATTCACAGGACTGCTGCTATCTCGGAAAGGGCGGCCAGGGTTCCCGCAAATTCCACCTTTTCTCTCGGCCCCTGGCGCAGGAAATTCATGACCCGGTCGCGAGCGCGAATACTTGCGTCGAGCTTTGCGTTGGAACCAGAGAGATAAGCGCCGAGTTGAATCAAATCTTCCGAGTGCTGGTAGCAGGCAAGCGACTCGCGCAGTTTGGCGGCGGCTTTTAGATGGTCCGGCTTGGCGACATGCGAGGCAACGCGCGAGATAGAGCTCAGGATATCGATCGCCGGATAATGGCCTGCCGAACCGAGTTCGCGCGAGAGCACAATATGGCCATCGAGAATGCCGCGCGCGGCGTCAGTGATTGGTTCGTTCAGATCGTCACCTTCCACCAGCACGGTGAAGAAACCGGTGATACTGCCTTTGCGGAAATTGCCGGCGCGCTCGAACACTTTCGGGAGGATGGCAAATACCGATGGGGTATAGCCTTTCTGGCTAGGCGGTTCGCCGGCCGCAAGCCCGATCTCACGCTGAGCCATGGCCAGGCGCGTGACCGAATCCATCACCAGCAGCACATTTTTCCCCTGGTCCCGAAAGTACTCAGCCACCGCCAGCGCAACAAAACAGGCCCGCACGCGCAAGGGCGCGGGCCGGTCGCTGGTCGCCACAACCATAACCGAGCGCCTGCGGCCCTCTTCGCCTAGTTCTTCTTCGAGAAAGCCGCGCACTTCGCGATTGCGCTCTCCGATGAGAGCGATAACGGTGACGTCGGCCGAATTCTGGCGCGACATGGCCCCAAGCAAAGTGCTCTTGCCGACTCCGCTGCCACCAAACAAGCCGATGCGTTGTCCCAGACCGCATGGCAATAGACTGTCTATGGCGCGGATGCCGGTGACCAGCGGAGTAGTAATTGGTTCGCGCTCCAGTGGACCAGGCGGAGTAGCAAACAGATCGTAGTGTGCATGCGGCGAAATCGGCGGGCCCCCATCCATGGGGAGGCCGAAGCCGTCCAGTACGCGCCCGAGGAGCTCCGGAGCCACCGCTATCCGCGAGTCTTCCGACCGCGCGTAAATGGCATCCCCCGGCTCAAGTCCGTCGATTTCTTCAAGCGGTATGGAAAGGATGCGGCCGTTGCGGAACCCCGCTACCTGCGTGCGAATAGAGCGGCCGCGCGCGGTGCGAATTTCACAAAAGCCGCCAATGGGCGAAGCAGGTCCCCGCGACTCAATCACCATGCCGGTGACTTCGGTGACCTCTCCGCGCCAGCGCAACAGGTCCAGATCTGGCAAAACATCGGTATAGCGGGACAAAGAAAGGGGTGAGTTCTCCATAGGCGCCACTAACGTAAAGACAAGCGATCGGCGAAGCCGCGTTCGATCTCCTGTAATTGGGTCTCCATTGACGCGTCTAATTCGCCGAGGGCGGTCTCAAACAGGAGGGCTCCGGGAGACAGCGCCGGATCGGCAACGATCTCCACCGCGTTACGGTGCCCGGTCCGCTCCATGGCGGCGCGCACGGCGGCCGCTCCGGCAGGATAAACACGCACGCGCGAGATTTCCCGATTCTGCAGCTTTTTCAGAGCGGCATACACGATCGCCTGAATGGATTCGGGATCGGCCAGAAGTTCGCGGTGAAGAATGCGCCGCGCCACGGCGAGCGACAGCTTCACCAGTTCGTGCTCGGCTTCTTTACGGATAGTTCTTTTTTGCTGGGCCAGATCCTGTATGGTGCGCGCGAGCTGGTCCAGGGCTTTTTGCACTTCGCCCGCTGCTTCCTCGCGGCCTTTTCGCAGGCCCTCGTCGAATCCCTCCTGGCGGGCATGCGCAATTTCACCCTGGCGAGCGCCCTCCATCTCCAACAAACTCCGTTCGAGTTCATCGGCATGACGGGGGTTGGCTTGCTGACCGTCAACCTGAACACCCGCGAGTTTAGCGCCCCGCGACGAATGCTTGAGCGGGGTTTCTTCTCCATCGACAACGCGCCAGGCCAGCGGCTCAGCGGCTTCCGAATGGGTGGCAATCTTACACAGCATGGCTTTCCAGCGCCTCTAATCTTCGAGCCAGCTGCGCACGATATTGGCCGCAAAGGCCGGATCTTTACTGACGCTCTCCTTCAGCTCGGCCAGCAATGACTGTGTTTTGGTGGTAATGGCGGGAAGCGCCCCCGGTCCGGACGCGAGCGCTGGAGCCTCCTCACCGGCTGCCACCTGGGCACCGCCGCTTAGCTCGGCTTTAGACGCGAGCACCGCATCCCGCTCCAGCGCGGTCTCCGCCGGCTCGCGTTTGCGAAGCAGCTTGAAAACCAGCAGCGCCACGGCTAGCACCAGCACCACGCCGCCACCGATCAGCACTCGCTTGTCTTCGTAGAACTTGGGCGCAGGGCCTTTCCCGGCCGGCGTGCCGGCGGTATCCAGACTCTCCGAGAGGGCGCGGGTCTGTTCGAAAGCCAGACTCTCAATCACCAATTGATCTCCGCGCTCCGGCACGATGCCCAGAACTCCCGCTACAACATCGTGAATCGCCTTCAATTTTTCCGGCGCCGGCACGATGTTCACGCGCTTGCGTTGGGTGCCTTTACCTTGCCATTCAAGCGGCTGATCAAGCAGCAGCGCCGCTGATATACGCCTGATGGAACCACGCGGCGTTTTCACTTGTTTGACCGTGCGGGATGTTTCGAAGGAGACGTTCTCCGCTCGCCGTGAGACACCGCCGGCCGACCCTACGCCGCCCATGGGCTTAATGGTAGAGCGCGGCAGGTTAGATGGCGTTCCCGGAACGCCGCCTATGCCCCCCGACGACGACAGATCTTCGGTTTTCTGTGACGTCGCCATGACGGAACGCGTGGGATCATACGTCTCGTCCGTTTGCTCACTGGTTGAAAGGTCACAATCGGCGGAAACGCCGACCCGGAATTTTCCTTCTCCGAGTAGTGGTCCCAGCGTCGCCTCTACCTTGAGCATGAGATCTTTTTCCACCTGATGCTGATATTCCAATGCTCCGTCAGCCGAATTCACCTCGTCTAAGGCCTTGTGGGGACGGCTCAACAATGTGCCTTGCATGTCGACTACCGAAACAAATTCGGGCGACAGTCCTTCAACGGCGCTAGCCAGAAGGTTAGTAATCGCCAGTACGTTTCGCGGAGTAAGGCTGACGCCCGGCCGCAGACTGACTAAGACGCTGGCCTTGGCCGGCTCGCGTGAGTCAAGGAAGATGGAATCCTTCGGAAAACTGATGTGGACGCGCGCCTGTTCGATTTCGCTCAACACTTTCAGTGATCGCTCTAACTCGCCTTCGAGCGCCCGGCGGTAATTCACGTGTTCGCTGAAATCAGTCAGTCCAATATTAGTCTTATCGAACAGCTCAAAGCCGATCCGGCCGGTTTTAGGCAGCCCGGCTCCGGCCAGACTGAGGCGTGCTTCGTCGACCTTTTCCGATGGCACCAGCACGGTAGCGCCTTGATCCGCCAGACGGTGTTCCACGCCGCCTTCTTTCAATTTCTGAATCACGGCGGCGGCATCTTCCGGCGCCATGTTGGTAAATAGCGGCCGGAAACCACGCTCGTGCTGCCAGCGGGTCCAGGCGGGGACACCCAGCAGCACGGCCACCACGGCCAGCGCCAGCATAATCTTTTGCTGTAGCGATAGCGAGCCGAAGAGTTTTTTCAGTTGATCCATCTAAAGTAATGCGCCTAAAATGATCTGCCTAGAGCGATCTGGAAGCTAACGCGATCCTGCAAACTGGGCGTGCTGGAAAAAAGTTGACGAGTCAGAACTACCTCTTCAGATCGGCATCTTCATGATTTCTTCGTAGGCTGCGACCACTTTGTTGCGGATTTGGAGAAACAGCTCAAAATCGAGTTCGGCGCTCTGGGTGGCGAGAATGGTGGAATGTAGTTCCGTATCCGCGCCCGAAAGATAGTTCTGCACCGCGCTGTCGGCAGTTGCGCTAGACTTCGCGACATGCTCCATAGCCGCTTGCAGCACGTTTTGAAAACCGCCCGTGGCGGCCGCCGCTCCGGCTCCACTGAGCGGCGGAATGGCAGCCGGCAGAACAACGGCGGCGATAGGAGCAATCGGGGCAAGCATACGGGTTACCGGAACAGGTCCAGCGATCTTTGAATCATGTCCTTGACGGCGGAAATGGCCGATACATTGGCCCCATAACCGCGCGAGGCGCCCATTAGATCCACCATATCTTCGGCCGGGTTTATTTTCGGAAACGCTACGTAGCCATCTTTATCGGCATCCGGATGGCCAGGGATATAACGCCGGTCGGGTTCCGATTGGTCCACCACAATTTGATCGATGGAAACTCCGGCGGATGGCGCATTCAGCTGTGTATCGAAAATTGAGGAAAACGGAGTACCCACCTGCTCGGTTTGAAAGACTACGTCTTGGCGCCGGTACGGACCACCGTTGGCGGTACGAGTGGTGTCGGCATTCGCTATGTTTTCCACCAGGACTTCGGCGCGCTGCCGCTGAGCCGTCATTCCCGAAGCGCTAACGGAAATACTGGAAAAGAGACTCATACGCCCGTAGCACTTCCCTGAATGGCCGAACGGATACATTTCAGTTGAGTTCGCACCAGGTTCGACGCCACGCTGAAGCGCAAGCCATTTTCCGAAAGAAGACGCGCTTCGCGGTCGAGATCGACATTGTTTCCGTCCTCCTTCACCCGCAAGCCAGGTATGTCCGAGATCGCCGGCGCCGCATTCGATTGGGCGGCTTGGGCTTGTCGCAATTCCGAGGCAAAGTCTAAGCCCTTCGTTTTATATCCCGGCGTGTCGGCGTTCGCAATATTGGAAGCAACTAGTTTCTGACTGACGCTCAGCAGCGTCATATAGTGATCGAGTTGACTGGTAAGGGAACCTAGCATCGTCGCTGTGAGTACAGCACACGGCGTGCCACAGTCTGACGGCTTGTTTACAAGGAATTAGCGGCGAGCGAAGGAAAACAAGCGGCGAAATTTTGACGGGAACGGCAAAAAGACAGAGAGTGCGCCGGAGCTCAAGCTTCGAATTTCCAGCAGTGGCCATCTGTCTCAGGCTCGGCATAGAGGCAGGAACCGGCGTTCGCGAGCAGTTGCGCGGCCAGATGCGCGCGCAAGACGCGCGCCAGATGCAGATGCTTGTGCAGTGTTTCGAGCGCCCCCTGGCAGATCGCCAATCGGCGGAGCGGATCCCCGGCTGCGTCTAGTTCGGCGCGAACGCCGTTTCCAAACTCGAGCGCGGCGCACTGGACGGCTACGAAATCGGCGTTTTTGAGGGCTTGTGCAAGGGCTTGATCGTCCATGAGAAATCTGAATTGAACTGGCTGCCGAAATGGATTGACGGCGTCAACCGTTAATCGCCTTGGATAGGGTCTGCTGCGCGGCGAACAGACTGGTGATTTGGCTTGCCTGCTGCTCAAGTACCGCAATGGCTGCGTCCGCCTGAGCCATTTGGTTTATTAGATTCGCCTGAAAAGTGGCTAGCTTCGCTTGTTGGGTGCTGACTTTATTGTTGAGCGTGGTGAGCGAAGAGCCGATGGACTTAGTCTGCTGCGTAATAATTCCGCTTACCGGATCCGTCACGGCGGTCAGCGCGCTGCTGGCCGTCTGCAGGAACCCGCCGCCGGTTTCCGATCCGAGAAAATTCAAGACAGCGGTTAAGGAGTTGGAGGCGGCGGAATCGAAGGTGCTGGAATCGAACTGCAGATGACCTTTCTCGTCTAGCCCAAGTCCGAGATCGGCAAGGGAGTTGATGCTTCCACTCGAAGCTGCCGAGTAATTACTCAACTTACTTAGGGTGCTGCTCAATTCCAAGAGGACGGACTGTCCCGCCAGCGCCCCGCCGTTCTGACCCCGATTCTTTACCAATTCGTCGACAACGGCGTTGTAGCTGGTCGCGAAAGAAGAAAGCGCGCTGGCAATGCTTGCGGCATTTTGCGCTACGGTGATGTCGGCGGAGCCGGACGTGAGCACACTCACCGTGACGCCGGGCGAAATAGCAAGGCTGCGCGAGGTGCTGGTTACAGGCGTGGCCGGCTGACCGTTGACCTGATAGGTGACACTCGAGCCTGTGGTTAGCGGCGTCAGCAGATCTTGCGCGCCGTCATTCAATTGAATGGCCGAGTCCGCATATTGGGTACCCTGAATCGAGATCCGGTAATCGGGAGACGCCGATCCGCCGACATTGACTAGCGTTGCTTGCACGGGAGCGCCACTGGCATTGACCGCCGTAGCCAAGGCACTTAGCGTGCTGGCCGAACCGGCGATTTGATAAGTGCTGCCGCCGACGGTCAAGGTGAATGCCGAGCTGGACGAGATATTGTCGACATAAGGGTTGGAAACGGTGGAGAGTCCGCCCGAACTGACCGTATTGGTTAGGGCGCCAATATCAGTAATACTGACCGAGTATGTGCCGGCTTGAGCGCCGGACGTCAGCGAAGCAGCCGCGATTGTGGGAGCACTCGAGTCGGCCGAGTAGGAACTGGAACCGGTGGCAGTGGCGATGGCGTTGAAAGCGGTCTGCAAAGAGCTAAAGTTCGAGCCCAAGGTTTGCACTTCGGTTTGCTGAGCAGTCAGGTTACTCTGCTGGCTCTGCAACAGCGTAATGGGGAGCTGCGCAAAGGCCACCGCGCGCGCAATGACCTGCGCCAGACTGCTCGAATACGAACTCGTACCAGTGAAGGCGCTGCTAGCGGCGGGTGTGGTGGATGTGGTCGACATACGGAGAGAAAACATTTCCGCGCGCTGGCGCGGGTGAAGAAAACCAACCAAGCGGCGAGCGAATCCACATCCGTGAATCCGCTCGCCATTAAAAACTACTCAATTTATTGCAGTAGTTTCAGAATCGCCTGCGACTCGGAGTTGGCTTGCGCCAAGGCTGCCACGGACGTTTGCGTCAACACTTGCGACTTTGACAGGTCAGCGGCTGCCGCTGCGATATCGGCATCGCGAATCTGGCTCTGCGCAGTCGAGTAGCTCGAAATTTGCGAATTGGCCAGTTTGATTGCGTACGATAATTTGTTTTGGCCAGCGCCGACTTGTCCTTGCACTAAGCCGAGAGCCTTGATGGCAGAGGCGATTGCATTGATGGCGGAGGTCGCGTTGTTGGTGCTGCCCGTGGCGGGCGCGACCGCTGTATTGCCGCCGGCGGCGCCGAACGTGCCGGTCCCTGTAGTGCTGGAGACCGAGAAGCTAGATGAGCTCTGGAACGAAATGCCCGTGCCAGCGGCGTTCAGGACCGCATAGACGCCCTGGCTGGCGGTGGCTCCGTTGATCTGGGCAATTGCGGCCGCCAACGTGGTGGTAGCGGCGAGAATCACCGTTGAGGGCCCGTTGCTGGTCTGAAACTGAAGCGTCTCGCCGATCGTCCCCACATAGGCGGCCGCACCGTCGACGCTGT
Organism: Bryobacteraceae bacterium; assembly: GCA_035316385.1. Taxonomy (GTDB): domain Bacteria; phylum Acidobacteriota; class Terriglobia; order Bryobacterales; family Bryobacteraceae; genus Bog-105. The sequence continues at coordinate 12,221 of DATHIZ010000439.1, forward strand.
AATTGGATGTATTCTTGGCCGCAAGGGAGGCGCCGGTCTCATTCGTCAGTTTGCTGGTGCCGGTTCCAGGGGTATCCGTCACCGTGAAGGCGTTTGATCCGCTGAATTGCAACAGACCGTTGCTATCCACGCCGGCAGTGATGCCGTACTTGTTCAATTGGCCATTCAAGCTGGTCAGCACGGCGGAAAGCGTAGACCCGCCTGTGCTGGCCGCTACTGTAGCCGTCACGGAGCGAGCCGATCCATTTGAAAAGACGTTAAACGCGAACGAGGCGTCGTTTGTACCGGCCGCGCCGACCACGAACGTGGCGCCCGGAGCGTCAATCCTCAGGGTATTCCTGGTGGCTACGACACCGGCGTTAAACCCGACACCGCCACCCAACACGTTGCTTGTGGCTAAACCCAGACTGGTGGAATCCACGGCGTTGGCCGTTCCGCTTAGATTCACCGATACCGTGGCGTCGGTTGCATTGTTTGCCCCGCCGATGTAGACCGAGAGGACATTGTTCAGCGTGCCGCCCGAAGCCAGATTAATGTTGCTGGCCTGACGCGTGATTTCCAGTAACTGCTGCTGATATTCCTGGTTCAACGTGGCGCGGTCGCCGGTGAAGGTGGAAGAGGCGGACTGCGTTGCCAAGGTCTGCAACCGGTCGAGAATTGTCGCAATATTGTTTAGGCCGCCGTCGATAATCTGCAATTGGCTGAGGCCGTCGTTGCCGTTGCTGACGCCCTGGGTGATTTGGGCGATCGTGCTGCGGTACCCGTTCGCGACGGCCAGGCCGGCCGCATCGTCGCCGCTGCTGTTGATCCGGTACCCGGACGTGAGCTGCTGAATGGTTTTGCTTTGGAGTTGATTGTTGACGTTCAGATTCCGTTGCGCGGTGAGAGAGTCGACGTTTGTTTGAATAGAGATCATTTTTTTGTCCTGTCCTTTTTGTCCCGGCCCTCTTGCCTCACGGCTCGTATTTGGCCTGCAAAAACCATTTCGCACGTTTAGGGCCGAATTCTAGCCGAATACCGGAAAATCGAAAGAAAGTTTTTACCGTAGCCCCGCACCAAGTCCGACTGGCTTAGGGCGAGTAAGAGTGTTCGGCACGGGCTCGGCGCGCATGCCATAGGCGCTGACGATCACAATATTGACACGCCGATTCTTGCGGCGGCCTTCTTCGTTCTCGTTTGATCCTACCGATTGGGTATCGGCGTATCCCACGACCGCCATGCGCGAGTTTGCGACACCGTAGTTTTCATTGAGCGCGCGCAGCATGGCTATGCCGCGTGCAGCCGAGAGTTCCCAGTTGCTCCGAAAACGCTCGTTGCTAATGGGCAAAGAATCCGTGTGTCCCTCGAGCCGCAGCGGATTGGCAAGCTGGTTGAGCACCGAGGCAACGTCGGCTAGCGTCGAAAAGACGCTGTGGTCGATAGAATCGCCGCCCGAGGGAAAGAATACCGCCGAGTTCAACCCGATAACGATGCCGCGCTCTTCAATGTGAAGATCGACCGCGCCGCTTCTGACAGCGGGAGCCAGCTTGCCGCGCAGCGCACCATACGCGGTGACTAAATCCATCGGATGAAGCGGCGCCGGCTTTTCTTCGGTGGCCTTCGGAGAAAGCGTGGCGGGCCCTCGCAGCAGTTGGTTACCGCGGCCCTTATCGTCCGCGGTTCCTCCCAATATTTCGAGAACCTGGGGAGCGATGCCGCCGTTCTTCAGGGCGTTATCGACGGCCTCGGAAATCGCCTTGATGCGGGATTTGTCAGTCTGCGTCGAGGAGAACAGGACCACGAAGAAGGCAAACAGCAGCGTCACCAGATCGGCATAGGAGATGAGCCAGCGCTCGTGATTTTCTTTCCCGGGAATCTTTTTTCTAGCCATATCCTGCTGCGGTGTTTAGCGGGCCGCCGCGGCACGCGAGGATGCTTTGACCGGGGCCTCCCGGTCCACGGCGGCGTCTGGATCGAAGGCTGTCCCAAGAAATGCTTCCAGCTTTCTCTCAAGCAGCTTAGGATTCATGCCCTCGGCGATGCCGATTACTCCTTCCAGCATCAGTTCCTTAAACTCCAGCGCCTGCGCCAGGCGCGCCTTGAGTTTGTTGCCCGCCGGCAGTAAGACCAGATTTGCCAGCGCAATTCCATAAACCGTCGCGACAAACGCCACCGCAATGCCGTGCCCGACACGCTCGATGTCTTCAAGGTGCTTCATCACCTGGATCAGTCCAAGCACCGCTCCGATAATGCCGATGGTGGGAGCGTAACCGCCGGCAGTTTCGAACACTTTGGCTTCGGCCTCGCCGCGGCGCTCGGCCAACTCAATCTCAAGCTCCATAATGCGCCGCAGGTCCTGCAAATCCGTGCCGTCCACTGCCAGCGAAAGAGCTTTTCTCAAAAACGGGTCCGCCAGCGCATCCGCGTCTCTTTCGAGTGAAACAATGCCGGAGCGGCGCGCCTGGCGGGCGAATTCAAGCAACTGTTCTATAACGACGGTTGCCGACGGCGTTGTCTCCCAAAACACATCCTTCGCTCTTCTCAGGGCGGCAAACAGCAAGCGCGAGGGAGTGGTCAACATGACCGCGCCCAAAGTCCCGCCTAAAACAATCAGCGCGGCGGTGACCTGAGCAACGTCGCTCGCCCTGCCCCCTTCGAGAAACAATCCTCCCAGAATACCGGCCATCGCCAGAATCAAGCCGGCCAGCGATGCGAAGTCCAGGTGTCCCGAAAGCTCCCCGGAGTTGTTCTTGTCAGCCATGCTTCTCCTCGGCGGCGTTGGCTTGCGCGAGCGATAGGCGCGCCTGAGCGACGGCTGCTTCGAGTGTCGAATGTGGACAGATAGACATACCTCCCAGCAGCGCCCGCCGGAAGTCGATGACGCGTTCCACTACCTCTTCGGCGGTTTCCAGCACGAGGATTTTTTGACCGGAAGTTAAAACAATCAGGGTGTCAGGGGTGACATCGATGTGCTCGATGAGATCGGAATTGACCACCAACGGAATTCGATTCAGGCGCGTTAGGTGAATCATAATTAACTCTTCGGCAGATCACCGCGCCTGCGCATGCCAAATACCTGCGAAGACAGAAGAACACATGGCCGCGGGGGATGGAAGGAGAGGGAGCAGCAAGACAGCCGAAGGGACGGCGTGCAGAGACGGGCTAGGCCGCCGCGCGCTGGCTCAAATGGGCAAGCAGCGCAAAACCGGCATGTACTTCCTGTGCTCCACTTTTGCTGCCGGGCGCGCCTACCGAACGCAGGCGTTCGACCACGCTTTGGAGCACTTCCTGCTGCTCGTATTCCAGGCGCCCTACCGGCGCCGCGCCGCGGCAACAGTGCAGCGCGCTCTCCAGTTCCAGTTCGAAACTGACAGGATCCGCCCCGCTCCAGGCGGCTAGAATGTTTTTGGCGTGTTGCGCAACGTTCATCGGAAGCAATTCTCCTTTGAGGCTCTATCGAGGAAAGTGCGCGTTTTTCTACTCAACTTTCGATCCGCCAGAGGTTTTTTGCATCGGACGCCGATTCTGCTCTGTCCGAATACGCCGTCGCGATCCTTTTCTCCGGTGCTCTACCCGAGGTAACTGAAGAGTGACTTGATTTGCAGGCTACCGTGCGCCGCCAGAGCGGCTTGCAGGGCCGTTTGATTGAGCGTCAGTGCGGTGGCTTGCTGTGCTACGTCAGCATCGCGCAAGCCGCTGAGCGCGGCCTTGAAATCGGCAAGAAAGGAACCAGCCGAATTCTGTGAATCTTGAATCCAGTTCTCGATATTACCGTTATAAGTCGCCGCTTGCGCGAGTTGGGCCACGGAGGCTTGCAATGCCGTTGCTGCGTTCTGCGCGCCGGTCTGGTCGTTGTTCTGCAACGCTTTCCCAAGTGCATACACGTTCTGGAAGATGCTGCTACTGGCGGGCGGCACCGCAGTCTGGACGCCGGCGGCGGCGAACGCCCCGGCGTTGTTGCTGGTGATTGTGAAGCTATTCTGCCCCTGGAACGAGATACCGGTTCCGGCAGCATTCCTAACCGCATAAATGCCCAGGCTCGCGGTGCTTCCGTTGATCTGCGTGATGGCGGCCGCCAAGCTAGTGCCGGCAACTATGGCAACGGTGGCCGGCCCGGCGCTGGTCTGAAACTGCAGCGTATCTCCCGTTGCGGGTGAATAGGCACTCTGGCCGGCGATTGCATAGTTGGAGGCATTTGCGCCCGCGCCCGTCCCGCTATTGCTCGTAAGCAGTTGAGCGCCCGTCGAGGCGACGCCTTCGTTCACCGTAAACGCGTTCGCGCCGCTGAACTGTAGCAGCCCGTTATTGACAACAGCGGCAATGCCGTACTGATTCAATTGGCTGTTCAGGCTGCTGAGGACGCCGGCAAGCGTTTGACCGTTCGTGCTGGCCGCGACTGTCGCTGATACAGCGGAGGTCTGCCCGTTGGCAAACACACTAAAATTGATGGTCTCATCGTCCGTCCCGGCTGTTCCCTTCACAAATGCGGCGCCGGGAGCGTCAATTCGCAGACTGTTACCTGCCAGGCCCGTGTCGCCGCTGCCGAAGATTTGCTGCGCCGTCTGCCCCGGAATGATCGAGGCTCCGGAGGTATTTTGAATCGTCGCAGTATTGGCTGAGGTGTTGTGGGCGACCACTCCGCCCGGCACACTCCAGTCGAAGGAGTAGGGCGGTGTGGCGGGATCGTCGCCACCGAAGATGTATTGGCCCTGCACGGTGGTATTGGCAAGGCCGACCAATTGCTGCAAGATATCCTGGACTTGCCCGCTCAACGCCGTGCGGGTGGCTGCGGTAGAAGTGCCCGTGCTTCCCTGCGCGGCAATCGACGTCAACCGGTCAAGCAACGTGGCCGCGTTCGAAAGCGCCCCGTCGGCTGAGCTGGCCAGTGTCGACGCCCGGATCAGGTTCGCTTGCACCTGCGTAGCGTGGCCGATCTGGCCCAGATAATTGATAATCGACGCAATTGCTGCAGGATCGTCGGAGGCCTCGTTGACCCGGAACCCCGAGGTGATTTGCCGGTTGGCGGCGGTGATACGCTTCTCCGTATTATTGAGATCCGCCAGAAACGTGTAATTAAAAGCGTCGACTCCAGCTAACATGCCATACCTCTTTCCATCGAAAGTCTTCGTTCATGAAAACGTCGAGCAGCCCATTTAGCCCTATCTCCGCGGCTCGGCTTTTCATCACAGTTTTTCTCACAAGTTCTGGAACATCGCCAACAGCGACTGCGTGATATTGCTGATCGTGGAAATTACCTGCGCGGAAGCTTGATAAGACTCCTGATACTGGAGCAGCATCACGGCTTGCTCGTTCAACGAGACTCCCGACAGCTGCGCGCGGAGGTTTTGCGCTTGCGTCAATACCTGAGTTTGGACGGTCTGCGCACTCGACGCGCTGGCCGCCTGCGCACCGATGTCGGAGGCAATCGAACTGTAAAAGTCGGTGTAACTCAAACCATTAATCTGATAAGCCGGATTCTGCGAGGTGGAAAGCGCCGCCAGGGCGCTGGCGATACCATTAGCGGCTCCGCTGGCCGGATCAATAGCGGCCAGGTTTGCGGCACTGCTGGTGGGGTTGACCGCCAGCGTTGTGGCGACTGCCGTGGGAGAGCCGGGAGCGTAGCTGAATAACGGCGTACCGGAAACCGGCGGCGGCCCCGCACTCACCTGTCCGCCAGTCAACAAACTGTTCACGCTATCCGCCACACCCTGAGCCAACTGGTTTAAGCTGCCCTGCCGGGTGGGATCGCCAAGCACCGAAGGCAAGGCCTGATTACGGAACTGCAACAGGCCGCCCAATTGTCCGCCGCTGGCAAGATCGGTAACATTTTTTCCGGTGGAGTTCAGCAATGTTGCATCCGGAGTGGCCCCAGGATAGGTCGCGCCCGTGGGAGCTATGTAGCTCAGCTTGAGCGCATTTGCGGTCTGACCAATGACCAGCGCCTCCTGTCCGCCAAGCAGGACCGTCGCCGTGCCGTCGCTTTGGGTCTGTACTTGAATGGGAGCTAGGTTCGAGAGTTGCTCGAGCGTGTTATAAAGTTGTGCCTGCAATCCGGCATCGTTTTGGCCGCTTTGGCGTATCTCACCGTTAATCGCGGCGATCTGGCTCGCATACTGGTTGATTTGAGTAACCGTGCCAGATAGCTGCTGGTCGGTTTGCGCGCGCAGTTGCTGCACGCCGGTGGCAGCCTGATTAAAGGCTTGGCCGAGAGTTCGCGCCGCCGAGAGTACCTGCTGCCGGGCGGTGGCGCCGGCGGGGTTTGCGCTCCAGGCGGAAAAGGCAGAATTCAGACCGCTGATTCCAGCCGCAATCCCGCTGGCGCCCGATACGTCGAAGTCGTCTTGCAGCGCCGACAGGCTGGCGGCTTGCCGTGTCGCCAAGCCAGTCTGCGTATTCGCGCGCCAAACGGTCTGCTCGGCGTAGACGGCGCGCGCGCTCTGAATGCTGCCTGCGGTCACGCCGCCCCAGACACCTTGCGAGGAATCGAACGGACCAGCAACCATGCTCAATGTTTGCGTTACGTAGCCCGGCACGCTGGCGTTGGTTACGTTGTTCTGTACCACGCCGATGGCTTGTTGAAGCACACTCAGTGCGTTACCGGCTGTCCCCAAAGCTGCGAAAATTGTACCCATATAGAGATCTCTGCGCCGCTGCCGGTGTTAACGGCGGGCGGCCATCAGGCCTGGATTCGGAGTTCGCCCGGCTCCCGCACACCCTCGCGAATGCCTTCGGGTGTGTAATTGTCCAGGGGCGGCGGGGCCACGGATAGCCAGCCTCGGCAGAAGCCCATCGCTGCATCGTTTAGCAGCTGAACCTGCCGGGCCCTCGTCAGGATGCCGCCAAGCAAGGCCAACGTCCGGGCTTTACCGCGGCCTGGATCGAGGCGATCAGATGTCCAGTCCATCCGTCGTAGCGGGCTACCGTAAATTTGTTCCAGCAGACCGGCGGCTTCCCGCAACAACACATGACTGTCGGTTGGTCCGGACCCGGTTAGGCCGCTCAGCCGCATGCTTACCAAAGACTTGAGGGACGCCTCAATCTTCAACTGCACACGCACCAAATCGGCTTCCATTGTTTCATTGGAAAACCTTTCGTTGGGAAACTCTTCCCTGGATGTCGCCATATACCCTGCCGCTGAGCTAAGTGCCTTAGGCCCTGGCTAGGCTCGCAAATGTCCTTCTACCACTGCCTGGCTGGTTTGCATGCTGTCCGCCAGATACTGGCCCGTACTAATCTGCGAGGCAATGCTACGCACTTTGGCGGTATTTGTATTCGCTAAGCTCGCCCTTGCCAGCGCCACCAGATTGCGTCCATTCGAGAGCGTTACTGAATCCGACCGGGCGCCCCCACCCGGCGGGGCAGCAGCCGGATGCGTTTCCGATCCGGCGCCGGTAACCGAACCGGTACCGCTCTGAATCAGGCTTTCAATCCCGCTATTGCCGATTTTCATAATCCCTGTCCAATGGTTCTCCGATCGATCCTGCTATCTTTATCGGGCAGTTTCGCCAAAACAAGAGCTAAAGTCATGACGCCGAATGGATCTGGGGACGGGCGCTTTGGGACAGATCATGCACCTTCACCATGAGATCCACTTCGCCTTGCGGGATTCGGAGAGTGGCGGCGATTTCGCGAACCGGCTGGCCTTTACGGTGCAGGCACAGGACTTGGGCGCGGCGGTTTAAATTCAAAGTGGCCGGCTCGCCGGTGGATCCCGCCGGAGTGCGCTGGTCGCGTTCGACTGCGCTCAGCCGCGCGCTCACTTGTTCCCAGTCGCCGCTGAGCTTACGTAGAGTGTCCTCGAGTTCCGCCCGCGTAGTGGTGCGCCGCGCCATCAGCCGCAGTTCCACTTTGAGCGAAAGAAACAAGTACGCGACCAGAATCAGTAGCAGCGCAAGCAGCGAAGCTAGCAGGGGCGCGGCCCAAATCGGAAGATACAACCAACTTTTTTCAAACATTTCATTTCTCCTAAAGTGTTCGGCTGGCCGTCAATACCCGCTTTTGCCGCTCGGCCATTTACGTTCGAGATACGCCCGCAAACGCAGAATGCCCTGCGCGCGCAACTGCGAGATGCGGGTAATATGCAAATCCATGATGCTCGAGATCTCGCGCAAGTTGAGTTCCTCTTTGTAGTAAAGACTCAGCACCAAGCGTTCATTTTCAGGAATCTTGCGCATGCCCTCGGCGATGACGCGCTCGAGCTCCGAGCGTTCCAGAATGCGCGCCGGCGTCTCCTGACCGGTATCGACGACGAATTTGAGCAAACCGACTTCTTCGCCTTCTTCCATTACCTCAAGGCTGCCGAGGGAAACCGCGCGCAGTTCCACCACCCACTGCTGGTACTCTCCCAGGCCTATACCCAGTTCAGCGGCAATCTCCTCTTCGTCGGGGCTGCGCTGCAACCTGCGCTCGGCGCTCTGAATCGCTTCCTGCACCAGCTTCACGCGCTTGCGCTTATGCGCCGGAATGCCGTCAAGACCACGAATGCTGTCCAGAATGGCGCCGCGTATTTTGTATTCGGCGTAAGTTTTGAGGGACGCATTGCGGCTAGGATCATAGCGGTCGATCGCCGCTAGCAACCCTACAATGCCGGCCGAAATCAAATCGTCAAGCTCCACGGAGGATGCCAGTTTCTCGTAAATCCGCGCGGCGATCCAGTTCACTTGTGGAAGATGCTCGAGAATGAGTTCCTCGCGCTCTTCCGCGGTTCTCTCCGCAGATTCATAGGGACACATAGCCGGATCAGCGCGGTTCAGGCAGCTGTCGCTACCTGGCGGTTTTTTAGGTTTGCAGTTTGTTGGGCCGCGGCGGCGAAGGGCTCAAGCAAGCGCTCCCGCGATGCTTCTTCTAGATCCTCCGGAATCTGCTGGCCACTCGCTAGATAAGAGAGCGGCAGGCCGGAGCGCATAGCCAGTTCGAGCGCCGCGCCCGGTCCATCGACTTCATCCATATGCGTCAACAACAGTTTCGCGGGCCGCAAAGCCCCGAACTGCTCGAGGGCGCGTTGCGCCACGAGCGGCCGCAACACCGCCGGCAAAACCAACTGTACTTCGAGCGCCGTTTCGCGCACCACCCAAGCGGCCAGATCCGGAGTGTCGCGCCACTCGGCCGGCGATAGGCCGGGCATGTCGATCAGAATCAGTTTCCTGCCGCGATGCTCGTCCAGCGCTTGACCAAGCCCCGCCAGGTTGTGGATTACGTCGAACGGGAGCCCCGCGATGCGCGCATACCCGGCCACCTGTTCCCATCCGCCCACGCGCAAGGTATCCAGTGAAAGGATTTGTAGTGGGATGCGCGCTCCCAGACTGTGGCGCAGCGCGAGCTTAAGTAGCGCACTGCTCTTGCCAGCGCCGCCAGGCCCCGCAAAGAGCACCGCGCGTCCGGTTTCGGGAAAGGAAAGGGGAGGCGCTACCGTGAAACGCCCTGCTAATTCGCTATACAACGCGGCCGCGCGCTGCTCCGGCGTGGCATCCGCATTCGGCCCCAAAGATAGCCTGATCTCCACCGCTTCCGCGATCTCGCCCGCCAGTTCTTCGCCAAACCCGCTGCTCACCAGACGCCGACTCGTTTCCAGCGCTTTCGGTTCGGTGCGGCTTGAACCGCCAGCCCGGTTGTGCTCCTCTGCCGCGATCCCTGTCGCGCGCGCCGTCCATTCGCGCATCTGCCGGAGCATCGACCGTTCAACGGTTTCGATCTGCTCGCGCAATGCGGCCAGCTCCTGGCTCCGAGCGCCGGCGTGATTGGTATTGACGTGACTGGTATTGACGTGACTGGTATTGACGTGACTGGTATTGACGTGACTGGTATTGACGTGATTGGTATTGACGTGATTGGCAGTGAACGGATTGGCAGCGACCGGATCGTTAATGAACGAGTCGGCAGAGAACCGGTCGAGAGCCGTCTGATCGTCAGCAGGACCACCGTCAATTGGACGATTGCCAGCGGCAAACGCCGGAACGGTTGCAGCAATCAGGGCAGACAAGCCCTTGCTGATCGCTCCGCCGGGGTGGATTCTCCGTTTCTTCCCAGTCGTAAGCTCGCCTGGGGCCGGGGTTATTTTTCCGGGCAGCACCATGTCCGTGCTAGAGGCCACATCGGACGGCACTCCGAAGACTACTTCGTACGCCCCGAGCGCCTGCAGGTCGGAATCCGTCTTCTTTGAATTCATGAGCAGGGCATCGAGCCCTAGTTCCAGGCGCGCGCGCTCGATTGCCTCCTCGACCGAATCCGTGAAATACGATTTGATTCTCATTCTAAGTAGCTCCTAAAGACAAAATTTTGACGCCGGGTGGCACTTCGTTGTGCGAGACCGGGAAAATATTGGGCAGTGAGGACTCAAGCACCTGCCGTAAAAAGTAACGCGACCCGGACGACGCCAGCACAACCGTCGGTACTTCGCGCCGTTCCAATTTGCGCTCGATACGGTCAGTGATTTCGCGAATCGCTTGTGGCGCGAGAACCAGGATGCTGTTCTGCTCGCTATGCTGCACAGCCGATTCAATACACTGTTCGGTGGCGGCGTCCAGAAAAAACGCCGGCAATTCACCTTTTTGGTTCAGATACTGCTTTACCACGGTTCTCCGGATCGATTGCCTGGTGTACTCGGTGAGCAATACTGCGTTCTTACTTGTCCCAGCGGCCTCGCTTAGCGCTTCCAGAATGGACACGCCATCCCGAATCGAAACACGCTCTCGCAACAAATTCTGCAACACTTTTTGAATCACACCGTATGAGAGCAGTTTCGGGACCAAGTCCTCGATCAGCTTGGCGTTTTCTTGACCCACGCGGTCACAGAACAATTTGGTGTCCTGCCGCGAGAACAGTTCGGCGGCATACTGCCGCACCAGTTCCGCCAGATGAGTGCCCATCACGTTCACCGCGTCGACCACCGTGTACCCGGCTCCGCGCGCGGCGTCGACTTGACCGAGTGGAATCCACACGGCCGGCAGGCCGAAGGCCGGTTCGCGCGTCTGCTGCCCCGCGAAACTCTTATCCGCCTTCATGGTGGGAATGGCCAGCTCGCAGCCCGGCAGCAGTTCATAGCGCCCGATCTCGCTGCCCTTGAGCAGCACCAGATACTCGCGCGACCGCAAGGAAAGATTGTCGGTCACCCGCACCGGCGGCAACAGATATCCCAGGTTCGAAACAAACTGGCGGCGAATGCCGGCGATCCGCTTGAGCAGCGGCGAGATCTTGCCGCCAGCAACCAGCCCGGCCAGTCCCAGCCCCACTTCGATAGCCAGCGGTTCGACACGTAACAGCGCTTCCAGATCTTCCTTGGGCGCCACCGCGGCCACCGCCAGATCGGCGACGGATTTGTCGTTTTTCCTATGCTTGATCCAAGCCGCCGCGCCTAATCCGCCACCCAAGACTAGAAATGGAATCGTCGGCAGGCCTGGAAAGAGGCCCAAAATCACCAGGACTCCCGCCGAGAGCAACAGTGGCTCGGGCTTGCCGAACAGTTGCTTCTGGAACTCCGCTCCCACACGCACGTCCGAGTTGGCGCGCGTGACTATCAAGCCGCCCGAAACCGAGATCATCAAAGCGGGAATGACTGTCACCAAGCCGTCCCCGATCGTCAGCACGGTGTAGGTCTCGAGCGCTTTGCGCAGGTCCATGCCGTGCTGCAATACTCCGATCAGAAAACCCGCAATGATGTTGATGGCGGTGATAAGAATACTGGCCACTGCGTCGCGCTGCGTGAAACGCGACGCGCCATCCATAGACCCATAGAATTCGGCCTCAGCCGCTAGCTGTTTGCGGCGGTGGCGGGCTTCCGCCTCATCGATCAGCCCGGCGTTCATCTCGGCGTCGATCGACATCTGCTTGCCCGGCATGGCATCTAGCGTAAAACGTGCGGAAACCTCTGAAATGCGCACTGCTCCGTGATTGATTACGACATACTGGATGGCGATCAGAATCAGGAAAATGACGGCTCCAATGACGTAGTTGCCGCTCACCACGAAATTTCCGAATGCCTCGATGACGCTACCCGCCGCCGCCGTTCCTCCGTTTCCATTCAAGAGAATGAGGCGTGCGGAACTCACATTTAACGCTAGGCGAAACAGCGTCAACAGCAGCAGCGCGGTCGGAAAGACATTAAATTCGACCGGCTTGAGAATGTACATGGTCACCATCAGCACAATGACTGACATCATGATGTCCAGCACGATCAGCCCGTCGAGTAGGAAGGCCGGCATGGGCGCGATCAGCGCGATCACGATACCCAAGACTGCGATCGGCACGGCGAGTTCGCCCAGATTTGGCAGGGGGAGTTTGCGGGCGCTCATGGAGGCAGGAAGAGCTTGTGGCTGGGAAGACATGGCCGGGAGCCTTTGTTAGGGCAATTTTCTGCCCATTAGCCGGTACACATAGGCTAGGGTTTCAGCGATGGCCTGGTAGAAGATGGGGGATATGGCGCTCCCTACCTCCACCGCCTCGTAAAGCGCGCGGGCGAGCGGCGGATTTTCGATGATCGGCACCTCGTTTTGCTTGGCCACTTGGCGGATTCGCAGGGCTAGCCAGTTCTTACCCTTGGCTATTACCACCGGACAGGACATACCTTCCGGCTCATAGCGTAGGGCCACCGCAAAGTGCGTTGGATTCACAATCACGGCAGTGGCCTTGGGCACCTCCCGCATCATCTGGCGGCGCAGCAAATCGCGCCGCAACCGCCGGATGCGCTGCTTGATCTGCGGATCGCCTTCATTGCTTTTATATTCTTGGCGCACCTCCTGCTTTGTCATTTTTAGCGAAGTGGTGTATCTGCGCAGCTCCCACACGAAGTCGTAGCCACCGAATAAAATCAGCAACCACGCCGCTTTCCAGAGCAGGCCATGCACTGCTCCCGCCACCTGAATCGCGCCCGTAAACACGCTTTGCAAGGGCAGGCGCAGCAACAGCCCGGCATGCTCGGCCGCAAATGCATGCACGGAAATTGCCAGCAGGACGAGCAGCAGCAACGCTTCGGCCGATGCCTTGAAGTTCCGCGCGGGTAGACCTTTCAGATGCTGCGCGGGACTGAGCCGGTTGGGTTGTGGGATCAAGCGTGTCAGGCTGAACCCGAAGCGCGTCAGGCCCAGGTGAACGGCGAGTGTCGCACCGAACAAAATGGCTCCCAATCCGAGCAGCGGCAAGAGGGTTTCACGCATGATTGCGCTCAGCAGGACAGGCCAATCGGAAGAGCCGATCTCGCCGCGCGCCGCTTCTAGAAATAGGCGGCGCGTAGCTGCTTGTAGGTGCGCGCTCCAGGCTGGCAGCACTTTGCCGATGACCGCCACGAAGACCACAAACTGAACTGCGGCCAGCGCTCCGCGCGAAAAGACGTATTGGCCGTCCTCGCGCGCTTTTTTTAAGCGTTGCGCGGTGGGTTTTTCGCTCTTGTCGTCCGCCATGCCCGGCTACTCGAATAGTGCCCGCCGGAGCGCGCCAAAGAGCTGCCCGGCATAGCTTTGGTAAAGATTTGGAACTACTTTCAACACCGTCGTCAACGTAGCAAGCGTGAGCAGCAGCTTCAGGGCGGCCGAGCTTGAACCAATATGCAGTTGCGGATTCAGGCGCCCGACCAGCGCAAGCGCAATCTCGGTCATTGCCAGTAAACCGACAATCGGCAGCGCCAACCGCAGCCCGACCACGAATATATTCGAACCAAGCAAGGTCACCGTTTCCGCCAGACTGCGGTTTAACGTGAACTGCCCGGGCGGGTAGCGGTCGAGACTTAGCGCAAAGGCGCGAATAACCCAACGGTGTAGGCCCAGGCTGAAGAACAGCAACCCACTGGTCAGTTGCGCCAGAACCTGCAAGACGTCAGAATCGGCGGCAGTGGTGGGGTCGACCACCGAGGCGTAGCCGTAGCCTGCCTGCAACCCCAGAATTTGCGCTCCCATGGTAAGCGCCTCGGCAAGGAAACTCGTCACCAAACCGATCGACAATCCGAAAGCGGCTTCAGAAAACAGCCAGACGGCCATCACGCCCAAAGTGACATGGGAGGAATCTATCACCGGCCAGCGTGGAAACAGCGCCACTGCGGTGGCTAGAGCAAAAACGATGCGCGCAATGCCCGGGCCGGCGTCTTTCACTGGCATCGGCACAAAGACGAACGCACCCGCCATGCGGGTCAACACCAGAACGAAGGCCAGCGGCCAGCCTAGGGGAATCTGCAGTTCAGCGGGCATACTGCGCAAAGTCCCGCAAGATGGCCACGGTGAAGCCCGCTGCCTGCTTCAGCATCCAGGGCATGAGCAGCAACAACGCGCCCAGGCAGGCAGCCAACCGGGGAACCGTGCTGAATACCGGATCCTGTAACGACGTGGCAATCTGGATTAAGTTGACAATAATCCCCACGGCAAAGGCGACTATCAGCAGCGGAGCGCAGATCCAAAAGGCCGCCATTAGCGCCTGTGTCACGACATGAATTGCCATCTGCGGAGTCATATGCTATTTCGCGATCTCTGCGGGTCTATCGGCTATGGCGCCAAGAAACTTTTCATTAACGAGCCGATCACCAGGTTCCAGCCGTCCACCAACACAAACAGCAAGATCTTAAATGGCGCCGAGACCATCGCTGGTGGCAGTTGCATCATTCCGATCGAAAGCGTAACGGAGGCCACTGCGATGTCGATCACCAGAAAAGGCAGGAACAAAACCGCACCAATTTGGAAACCGGCTTTCAGTTCGGAAAGAATATAAGCCGGCACGAGCACCTTTAAGCTGATCTCGGACGCGTTATGAGGAGCCGGCTCTTTGGATATTTCGACAAATAGCCGGATATCGGGTTCTCGGGCAAACCGCAGCAGAAACTTCCGTAGCGGCGCGGAGCCCTGCTCGAAGGCTTGGGGGGCGGTAATCTGATTTTTTTCAAGCGGCTGCCAGGCGTGCGTGTATATGTCCGAGAAAACGGGCTGCACGATCAACAAAGACAAGAACAGCGCCAGGCCGGTCAGCACCTGATTCGAGGGCGCGGTTTGAGTGCCGAGAGCTTGACGCAGAAAATGCAACACGATAGAAATCCGTAGAAACGGAGTAAGGCACATGACCACGGCCGGTAAAAGTGTAAGTACCGTTAAGCCGAGCGCAATCTGCATGGGCAAGCCCAGCGTCGGGCCTCCGGCCGGAAGGGCCGTGATACCTAAGCCCTGCAGAGCGCCCGGAGGAGGGGCAGCGAGCGCATGGATGCCCCCTAGCACCGCCACCAGCAGCGCCGGCCATGGCCCTGTTAGAACTTTCAGAGCCGTAAATTTCATAACTTGTCCACTTCCGCCTTCTGCCCGCTTGCCGTTGCCGAAGAAAGGGCGGCAATCCGCCGGCAGCCGGTAGGCGAAATACCGACTACGATCAGCCGGTCGCCAAGAGCTATAAGATGGAGGGAGTGGCGCGAGGTTAGCGCCACTCGTTCCAAAACCTGCATCCGCTGTTTGCCGGTCTTGCGGGTCAACCCGGCGGTGAAGCGCGCTAGGCCATGGCGGCGCAGCAACCAAAGCGCCGCGAATAACAATCCCAAAACCAGTAAAACCGCCAGAAGCTGCTGCGCCATGATAATTCCGGAGGCAACGAATCTTCAAGGGAGTTCGCCGCGCTGCAGTTACCGGATCAGTTGGAACAGGTCTTGTTGAAGAGTTTGTGCCGTGCTGATCACGCGCGAACTGGCCTGATAGGCGCTTTGATAGATGATCAGGTTTGTTAGCTGGGTGGCCATATCGACATTCGAAGTTTCGAGCGACCCGCCAAGTATTTGCCCGCGACCGCCGGTGTCCGGTATGCCAATGGCAGGGATGGCGGAGGCGCTGGTAGTGGCGAAATTGTTGTTTCCGACGTTTTGTAATGAGTTCCGGTTCAATATCGAAGCCAGCGCAAGCTGTCCTACGACTTTCGTCTGGCCGTCGGAGAAAGACGCTAGTACTTGTCCGCCGCTTTGAATGGCGACCTGATTGAGTTGCGCGGCAGCGCTGCCGTCCACTGTGGGCGAAGAGGAATTGGAGGCCGTGGCATACTGCGTGATCGTCGGCACCCCGCTGGAGTTGGTCAAATTCCAGGTCAGACTCATGTCCGCCGCGCCGTCGGCCAAGCCGGTGATGTCAATTGCCTGCGTGGCGCCAGCCGCAATGGTCCAGACGCCGCTTGAGCTGAAGGTCATCGCAATCGGCGGCGCCGGCGGCGCCGGGAGAACCGATTGCGGCGTGCCGGGGGTGCCGCCCACATCTTCGCCCGGGATGGTCACGTCATATGACCAGGCGTTGGCGCCGGTTTTTGTAAAGTTGATGCTGAGGGTGTGGGAATCTCCCAGGGAATCTATCACGCTGATTGGCTGGGTGAACGATCCGCTCGCACTCCCCACCACGCCCGAGGAGTCTAGGTTGACGCCGATCAAGAAGGTCGTGCTAGCTACTGCCGGCAGCGTTGCCGCGGTTGGCACGGTTATATCCGTGGGCAGACCGTTAGTATTAATGCCGGCGGGGGTTGCCGTCCAGCCCTGGACGGCCTCCCCGGTCTCCGTCCTTAGTGCACCGCTCGCATCCAGCACGAAATTGCCGTCACGCGTGTATAACTGCTGGTTGGTCGCCGTTTTGACCACGAAGTAGCCATTGCCTTGCACCGCCGCAGCAGTCGGCGAAGTACTGGTCCGAATGCCTCCTTGGGTAAATAGCTGGTTGCTGATCGGGCTCGACACCCCGAGTCCAACGTTATATCCGCCGGCGAAACCAAGGCGCTCGCTGAATAAGTCTTTGAAATTGACGGTGCTTTGTTTAAAGCCATCCGTGTTCATGTTGGCCAAGTTGTTGCCGGCAGTGTTGATCGCCGCGGATTGGGCTTGCAGCGCCGAGAGCGCAATTGAAAAAGTGCTGGACATGGCGATTTTATTCTCCTTAAGGTTAAGTTGATGCTAGGACGCTGTAAAACCGGCCCCGCCGGTTACGCTGGACGAGCCTGTATACAGCTTGGCGATCGCATCCAAGTCCTGTCGCGAGGCCACACTCTGCTCAAGAGTGCTGAACTGAGCTAGTTGCGTTACAAAAGTCGTGCCGTCCATCGGCTGGGAGGGATCTTGGTTCTTCAGCTGCGCCACCAGCAACTGCAAGAACGTCGATTGATTGGCCAGCGAATTCGGCGCCGCGACGTCACCGCTGCCCGCCGCGCCGGAAGCCCCAGCGGCCGGATTCGCGTTTGAAAAAAGGGTACTGCCAATTGAAGCCATGTATCGTTTCTCTCTTTCCTTAGTTCGTAGGTCTAGTTCCCGGAGTGCGAACCTGCTGCTTCCGGGCCACCCGGCGGAGAGTACAGGACTCCCTCCAACGCTGCTATTTGTCGCACCCAGGCAGGCGGACTGCGGCGGCGTCCGTCTTGTGGCTGCCGGGAATTGCTCTTGGATCCTGAGGAATCATCCGGCGAAGAGCGGCCCTGCCTGCTCCCGCCAGACCCATCAGCAGCAGACCCATCAGACTCGGAACCGGAACCGCCATTGCCGCCGGAATGCGTCGAAGCGGTGCCACCCGGCGCCCATATCTCGGTCTGATAATGCTGCGCTGCCAGCCGCGAATTCAACTCCGGGAGATTGTCTTGCAGACTGCGCGCCAATCCCTCGTCAGCGCTGCGGACGCTTACCGAAAGTGCCCCTCCCCGTTCGACCAGACGCATGTCGACGCGCTGGTTGGCTTCCCCGGAGAGTTGCAATCGAACGCTGCGTACCGGTGCGCCGTCTGGCGGCGCCTCTTCTTTCTCAGGTAAGCTCGCGATCGCGCCGGCGGTAGTGGATGGCTGAGCCGAACTATTTGCCCTTTGAGACTGCATTCCGGCGAGCAGGGCGGCGTCCACCGGCACGTCGGAGCGGGCACCGCCAGACAGGGAGAATTGCGGCGCTGGACCTGAATCATTTGAGGCTGTATCGGCGGCCGCACGCCCGGACGGAGATCGACTCGCCCACCCCTGCCCCGCCGGACCGCCGGCGAGCGTTTTGGACTGGGCGACAGAGGGAGAGATGGCCGAGCCGTCACTCACGCCGCCGGTTGAAACGTCGATCGAGATATTTTTCGGTCCGGTGATCGCGGCGCCGCTGATGGTTTGATCACCTCTACTCGTCAACCGTAACGCAAATGCCAAGTTTCCTAACGGCGCGGCGGGATTGGCAGTTACCGCGAAAACGCTTGCTTCCAATCGATCGCTCGGAGCCTGCTGGTTAGCGGGTGAGGGTTCAATCGGTCTAGAGTTGCTCGCTATTAAGCCGTTGAACGCAAGCTTGATACTTACTTGATCGCAGGCAAGCCATGACGGCAAAACCGCCAGAACCTGAGCAGCCGGTCCGGAGTCCGCAGGCAAGCTGGCTGTCTGGGCTCGCGGTTTCGCAGCTTTCCCTTGACTGGCGCACCGCGTGGATGTACCTAAAACTGTCGCCGCGCCAACATCTCTGCTTATCCCGTTCTGAACGTACTTGCCGGCAACAGCATTGGAGCTCGGACTATCCAGACCACTTCCTTCGCCGGCGCCGAAGGACGCGCCCCCGGGCACGAAAGAGTTCGCTGCGGTCTGTATAACCATAGTGGCCGCGAGACCGGTTGCAACGATGCCCGATACGGGAACTTCCGCATTGGAATTGGTATCAAAAACCCGTGCATCGACAGCATTCGAAACTCGGGCAGATAAAACCTGGGCAAACGAAGGGCTCATCGAAGCCGGGGAGGTATTCGTTACACCGCGACCAGAAGCCGTGCGTGCCGCTGTCGACTGGCCGGCTTGCCAACTGGGCTCACCGAGCGGCAAACGATCTCCGCTCGTCAATGAGAAGGTGGTGGGAAGCGCGGTCACGCTCTTAGGGATGCAAGCGTGAGGCCGTTTGCCGGTAACCATTACTTGCAACAGATTGGGGGTCTGTGCAGCAGCGCCACGTCACGAAATTGCGCCGAGCGTTTCAAAACGGTCAGGATTTTGACGGCCATTTCCATTTTGAATCGCCACATTATGGTTCCTTCTGGAAGCTGAGTGCAATGCCTTCAGCGTTTGTGCCGCAAAACATTGGGCGTCTACGGATCATTTCAGAATGGCCCGCTGCTTGCACATTCCCGGCACGACATGGATTCACTCACCGCCGCAGCCGCTAGCGGCTTACAAGCCCGCATGGATTCGCTCGACCTGCTGGCGAATAACTTGTCGAACACCTCCACCAGCGGCTATAAAGCCGACCGGGAGTTCTATAGTACCTACTTATCGGCTGCGGCCGCGTCCGGGGGTGATCCGGCGGTTGGCGATGCGCCTGTGGTCGAACGCCACTGGACCGATTTCGCGCAGGGGCCACTGCTTTCCACCGGCAACCCGACTGACTTGGCGTTATCGGGCTCCGGATTCTTCGCAGTGAGTAGCCCTAACGGCACGCTGTACACGCGCAACGGCAATTTTCAGATTTCACCGCAAGGAACACTGGTTACAGCCGAGGGATATCCGGTACGGGCGGCAGGTGGCCAACCCGTCCAGCTTCAATCCGGGGCTCCCTTGCAAGTAAGCGCGGACGGGCAACTGGCCCAGAACGGCAACGCGCTAGGGCAGTTGGAATTGGTGGATTTCAAAGATCCAAGCCAATTGACAAAGATGGCGGGTACATATTTTAGGAACCCCGATCCGAAAACTATCACACCCACGCCAGCCGCCAGCGTGCAGGTGGCGCAAACGCGTTTGGAATCTTCTAATGCGCAGCCGGCCGAATCGGCGGCACGGTTGGTTATGTTGATGCGGCACTTCGAAATGTTGCAGCACGCCGTCAAAATTGGCACGGAAATGAACAAGCAAGCCATGGAAGAAGTGGCGCGCGTCGGCTCTTAAGGCCGGCGCTTCGG
Organism: Bryobacteraceae bacterium; assembly: GCA_035316385.1. Taxonomy (GTDB): domain Bacteria; phylum Acidobacteriota; class Terriglobia; order Bryobacterales; family Bryobacteraceae; genus Bog-105. The sequence continues at coordinate 32,014 of DATHIZ010000439.1, forward strand.
GTTTCAAAAGAACAACCAAACGAAGCTTAGCTCCCAAGAAACGAGTAAACAAAAATGGTTCGAGCCCTATATACGGCCGCGAGCGGCATGACCGCCCAGCAACTGAACGTCGATAACATCGCCAACAATCTGGCTAACTCCAACACGGCCGGCTTCAAGATGCGCCGCTCGCAGTTTGAAGACCTGATCTACCAGAGCATGATTCAACCGGGCGCGGCGGCCGGCCAGCAGACGACCATTCCGGCCGGCCTGCAGCTTGGCCTGGGCACGCGAGCGGTTTCAAACGAGATCATTTTCCAACAAGGCGCCTTCACGCAGACCAGCAACCCGCTCGATATGGCGATTCAGGGGAACGGTTTCTTCCAGATCTTACAACCATCCGGCCAAATCGCCTATACTCGCGCTGGATCCTTCCAACAGGACCGCAGCGGGAACATCGTGGATCCCAACGGAAATTTTTTGCAGCCGCAGATTACCATTCCGGCTACCGCTCAGAACGTGACGATCGCGCAGGACGGAACGATTAGCTATACGCTGCCGGGCCAGCCAGCAGCGCAAAAGGCGGG
>DATHIZ010000440.1:0-5182 GCA_035316385.1 Bryobacteraceae bacterium
CTGATCCTCGTCGACATGCACCGCATCCCAAAGCCGCAGCAAGTCCATATCACTGGCATTGGTGGTGAGTCGCGCCAAACCAACCAAGCCGCGCAGGGCATCATGCACCCGTTGGGCCCCCTCTTTCGAGACACACTGCACGTCGATTTGCAGGTGAACGCCACTGTCGCAGCGCAGGCCGAGGGTGGTTTCGCTAATGGCGCCGGCAAAATTCGAAAGTGTGGATTGAACGTCGGAACGCATGGGGAAAATGGCTAAAGGCAACCCGCCGCGGCTCACCTCCCAGATCTGCGCATCCTTAGCGACGCCCTTCAACCTTTGCTCCAATGCCTGAGGAAGGCCGCCATCGCCGTCAGCCTTCCGATCGAGAGCGGCACGCAAAACGTCCGCGGGGCCGCTTAGCGCCAGATTGCGATCCACGAACGCCACGGAATTTCCTGTTCCACCGATGAGAGTGTAGGTCTTATATTTAGTGTTCTTGGCGCCAAGACCCGCTATTCTTTGCTGTAACTGCTCTGGGGCAAAGGCGCCTTCCGCCAAGAACGTTGCTTGCTTGCCATCCCAAATCGCCAGCAGCGAGGTCAGGTCACGCCTCGGATCCAGGCCGGTGCGCTCCGACAGCGCGTTCAACTCCGGGATGTCGAGATCCTTTAAGTGCCGCTTATAAAGATCGCTGGCCTTGAGTTTTTCCAGCTGAATGGAAAGCAGCGCCTGGGCATTTTGCGGAATGTAGGGCAGCAACTCACGGTCGACAGACACGCCGGTCAGCGGTGGCTTCCCGCAACCTGAGAGGAAGCCGGCTAAAACGAGAACGATGAAAACGTTGCGCACTAAAAATCTCTCTTCCGGAATAGGTAGACTGCGCCCGTAAGCACGGCGGCCCCGAACAATGCGGAAGTCCAGACGGGCGTCCATAGATCGGCCTGCCTATCAAAGAGAATAATCTGCCGCATCGCGTTGCCTAGATCGTAGACTTTCGGAATAATCCAGTAGAAGGCTGTCCACAACTGGCGCGACCACTCGGAATCGAAAAGCCGTATGACGAATTGGCGCTGCGCCAGAACGGCGCTGAGCAGCGTGATTGCGATCGGCACCATTACGGAAAGAGCGGCGCTCTCCGAGAGAACGCCTATCAACACAACAACACATAGCAGCACGGCGAAGATGAAGACGCTGATGGGAATGGCCAGCAAAAACCGCGGCGACCAGATGTGTGTCTTCCACCCAAGAATCAGCCAAATACTGTAAACCAAATAGATGTGGTTCAGCGTAACCACCAGCAAGTTGCCCAGAAATCTGCCCATGAGCAGCGTGGTGCGGCCAACCGGCTTCGAGAGCAGCAAGGATATACGCCCGGCCTCGAGCACGCTGGGAATGAGCCCTGACGATGCGAACACCGCAAGAAAGGTGCCCCAGATATACAGTGCGATGGACACCCAGGAATAAGAGACGATCACAAATTTCTCAATGTTGTAAACGCGCCTGGATGTTGCGTCAACGCCCATGAACGAAATAGCCCCGGCCGTCACGTCCACTTGCACGATGAGCAGGAATAACAACACCAGCAAAGTGGAAAGCGCAAAGAGGCCCCAAAATAGCCAGCGCGCACGCGCCTCCTGGAACGTATCGGCAATCAGCGCCCAAATTACGCTCATGCGGCCTGTTCCGATGTCGTGGCGTGAATGAACAAATCTTCCAAGCTGTTCGTGGACACGGTGACGCTCTCAATAAAAGCACCCGCCGCGCGAATGATATCGATGACTGCATTGGCTTCGTCGCGTGTGGGCACTTGCACCGCCACGGCGTTTCGGTCCGCCGGCAGGAAGGTAGCACCCAGGCGGCGAATCTGCGCCTGCGCCGGATCGGGCACGCTGGAAGCGGTGACGCGATAGCCTCCGCCCGCCAGCAGATTGCTAATTTTTCCTTCCAGCGCCAACTGACCTTTTCGCATGATGGCAACGTAATCGCAGAAAGTCTCCACTTCGCTCAGCAGGTGCGAGTTGATGAAGACCGTCACGCCGGTACCAGTCAATTGATTCAGGATGTCGCGGATAGCCCGGCGTCCGACCGGGTCCACGCCGTCTGTCGGCTCGTCCAGTATTAACAGCTTTGGCTTGTGGATCAGCGCCTGGGCCAAACCTAGCCGCTGCAACATGCCCTTGGAAAATTTCTTGAGGCGCACCTCTCCCCAACCGTTCAAACCGACTAAATCCAAAAATTCCGGCACGCGGCGCTTGCGCTCGGTGGCATCCATACCTGAGAGCGACGCGTAGAAATTTAACATTCCATAGCCCGTTAGATATGTCGGAAAACGGTGATTTTCCGGCAAATAACCAACTGCGCGGCGAGATTCCGGCCGCACGGCGTCTTGGCCGAATAGTACGGCCGATCCTGCAGTAGGACGCACAGCCGAGAGGAGCATTTTGACAAAGGTAGTCTTTCCCGCTCCATTTGGACCCAGGAGACCGTACTTCACGCCGGCTGGCACGCGCAACGTGAGATTAGAGACCGCCTTAATCTCACGGCCCCGGAACCGCGACCGGTATATTTTCTCAAGACCGGAAGTCTCGATGGCGTAATCGCTCATCATGTACTTTTAGAATACGAGTCCCGGGAAGCAATGGTTCCCCTTGACACGTCACCAACCTCTAAACATTACTAGTGTGGCAGTCGCCGTCAGCCTCTCTGGCGAAACGCTGGCTCCGACTATGCGGCGATGGAAGGTAGGCTGGAAAGTAAGATGAAACCTCTCGAATTTGCCGAAGCGCGGCAGCTCGTTATTGAGACAGTCCGGCCATTGGTCCAGGCACGCCGGGTGGAAAGTATTCCGCTGGAGCAAGCGCACGGGCGCATTCTGGCGGAAGCCGTTCTGGCCGATCGCGATTATCCTGCCTTGGAGCGTTCCTTGCGCGATGGGTTTGCAGTCAGGTCGCAAGACGTTCCCGGCACGCTGCGGATTCGCGGAGAAGTGCGGGCAGGCGACGAAGCCCAAGCACCGCTCGCCAGCCTGGAAGCATGGGAGATCATGACGGGCGCGCCGGTTCCGGCCGGAGCCGATGCCGTAGTCATGGTGGAGAACGTGGTCCGCGTGGGAGCCGATCAGGTCAAGATCGAACAGCGGGCAGAAGCCGGCCAGTTCATTAACCGGCGTGGATCGGAAGCACAGCACGGCGTCACGTTGATTCCGCAACACACCCGCCTCGACGCGAGTCACATTGCCACTTTGGCTATGACCGGACACATCGCGGTAGAAGTGCTCACGCGGCCGTCAGTGGCGATTTTGGCAACCGGTGATGAAATCGTCATGCTGGAGCAGCAGCCCGCGCCGCATCAGATCCGCAATTCAAACTCCTATATGCTGGCCGCTTTGGTGCGCGCGACCGGCTGCCTTCCCGAAATTCTGCCTGTGGCTCGCGATACCAAGCAGGCATTATTACCCTTGTTGGAGCGCGGACTGCAACACGATTGCCTGCTGGTGAGCGGCGGCGTTTCAGCAGGAAAGTACGACTTGGTCAAGCCGGCCCTGCGCGAGCTGGGTGTCGATTTTCGATTCGAGCGCGTGCGCGTCCAGCCGGGCCAACCGACCGCTTTTGGCATCAGAAACGGAAAGCCCGTCTTCGGATTACCCGGCAACCCCGGCTCAACGCTCATCACTTACCAACTGTTCGCGCGCGCCGCTCTGGAATTGCTGGCCGGCGCCGAGGAGCCCATTCTCCCGCTGCTCAGCGCGCGCTTCGAAGCGCCGTTCCGCCACAAACTCGGCCTGACGCGTTTTCTCCCCGCGCGCCTCAGCGCCGATGGCCTGCAGTTGCGGCATATTCCCTGGCAAGGTTCCAGCGACATTCCGGCGTTGGCGAAGGCCAATGTCTTCCTGGTGGCCGATCATGATCGCGAGACATGGGCCGTGGGAGATAGCATCCGCGTCATGTTGAAGCCGTAAAGATCAGATCATGAAGAAACAACTATCCCATTACAATGCCGCTGGAGACGTGGCCATGGTCGACGTTTCAGCCAAGGAGGCCAGCAAACGGACCGCTATTGCCAGAGCATACGTAGCGACGACGCCGTCGGTCATCAAAGCGCTCCCCGGCAACAAAAAAGGCGACCCGCTACAGGTGGCGCGCATTGCCGGTATCTCAGCGGCAAAGAAGACTTCGGAACTGATTCCGTTGTGTCATCAGATACCGCTCAGCCATGTCGGCTTGGAGTTCAAGGTCAGGGCGAAGGGTATTGAGATTACCGCAACGGCCACAACCGTTGCGCAGACGGGTGTCGAGATGGAAGCAATGACAGCCGCAGCGGTGGCAGCGTTAACCATTTATGACATGACCAAGGCTCTCGATAAAGCGATTGAGATTCGAGAGATCTACCTGGTGGAAAAAACGGGCGGCAAATCAGGCACGTTTCGGCGCAAGGCTAAAGCATGATTAGTGTGGCAATTCTTACTATTAGCGATTCGGCATTCGGTGGCGCGCGGCCAGATGCATCAGGTCCCGCCTTGCGTGCACGCTGCCAGGAGCTAGGCTGGCATGTCGCGGAGGAGGAGACCGTCCCGGACGAAGAAGCAGCGATTGCAAACCGCCTGCGTAAGTGGGCCGACACTGCCGGTATCGGCTTGATCTTGACGACAGGCGGGACAGGCATCGCGCCGCGCGATGTCACGCCCGAAGCTACTCGGAGCGTGTTAGACCGGGAAATTCCGGGCTTAGCCGCGATCATCCGTACGCGAGGGCTGGAGCAAACAAAGTTCTCGGTTTTGTCGCGCGCCTTGGCCGGCAGCCGCAAGCAAAGCCTGATTGTGAATTTGCCAGGATCGCCAAAGGGGGCAGTGTTCTCACTACAAGTAATTGAACAATTAGTTCCACACGCCATTGACCTACTAGAGGGCCGGACTCAACATTAGACGCGGCGCTGCGCCCAGCACTCAAGCTGGGAGATTGTGCCGTGATGCGAGACACTGGGAGCTGGTAATGGAAACTCAGCAGGTTAAACAAACATCTCAAATCATATGAGGCACTTCTCTTTTTTGGCCGTGTTGCTCGCCGCGGCGGCGGTGGGCGTGGGTTATCAAATTGTTCCGGGTCAAATACCCACGGGTCCACCGCCACAGCCCGGACAACTCGGATCACCGCCAGCAAAGAGTTCCCAAACCGGACCGGCAAAGTCCGCTCAGACGAATCAG
>DATHIZ010000441.1:0-6231 GCA_035316385.1 Bryobacteraceae bacterium
CCAATGTCCATGACGACGAAAGCATTGGCGGCTAAGAAACCGCATCCGTATGCACCCGGGTCAAGTCGATGACCCTCGATAACAATGGGTGTTTCCGTGATGAGATAGGCCTGATATTTTTCCTGCACAGAACTTGAGTAGCCTGCTGTATCCACCAGGGCAACAAGAAGGAGTGCGTCTTTTGCAAATTGCACTCCACCAGAGTTTCTCGCCTGAATCGGCGCGCTCTGACCCCGGAAAAAGACGGAATTGGGAAGAAATTTCACTGCTTCCGCGGTCGACAACACCTTTGTTCCCGCACTCGGACTATTTTTGTCGGGGAAACCGGCTTGGGAAGCTGCATACAAGGCAGGTACGGCAATCGCAAAGAGGAGGAAGGAACGCATCGGTTTTAGCAGCATCATCGGAGCCTCTTGTAAGTCCCGTCGGACATCGTAGGAAAAGGATACTCTAACTCGTATTGCCCAGAAGAGAGACCACACTTCGAGGATCGTTTGTTCTGCGCGACCAGCTCTGACGCTCTGTGAACCCATGGCCGGTCGAAAGCGGATCCGATCGAAGCGGAAGTACGCAGAAGGGCCTGCAGGCTTACCGTTTCATCGCAAGCCGCTCGTTTAGGCGAATCCTGAGCGGATCTGTATTGGGACATTTTTGTGCTTTCAAAGGATTCCCGATAGATACAGTTGCCGTCGCACGGGAAAGTAGCTGAAGGGTGGTTTAATCCTTTCAAACGTGTGAGCTGTGCAACACTGTTGCTCTTTGGCGAATACCAGTTCTCCCTCTAATTGGCGGACATTAATTGGGGTTGAAAAGGAAATCAATCTATAGTTTGAGAAACGCTTGACAAGGGTAGTTGGGTTTAGTAGGCTTCGTTGCGATCAGCAACTGGAACAATTTCTTTTGTGAATGAGCGGCTTTACCTTTCTGCCTTAAGAAACGTTTTCATAGCGAAGTTCTATACGGGCTCGATCTGAATTATCTCGACTAGTTCACCTTAGCAAATGCTCACTTCTTATTGAACTAGGTACTGCGAGAAAACGTTTACATAGCGAATCTCCAATTGAAGCTCAGCGTGCATGAATCCTTGGAACCGTAAAAGGATTACAGGCTTTCCTCAATACGTCAGAAAAATTCGGAGGCAGCATTATGCATCGTTCTCGATTTGCATTGACAACTATGTTAAGCATGGTTCTGTTACTCGTTCCATGCGCGTGGGCTCAGGAAAACGCAACCATTGTTGGAACAGTGGTGGACGCTTCGAACGCCGTCGTTCCTAACGCCGACATCACTCTGACCAATACGGCAACCAGTCAGGTAAGAACGGCGACGTCGAATACTTCAGGTATCTATCTATTCGCCAACGTAGGCGTCGGCCAATTCACGCTGAGCGCGGCGGCCAAGGGTTTCCAGAAATACACCAAGACAGACATCGTGGTGAACACCGCTCAGACTCTGAAGGAGGACATCACCCTTACGGTCGGGAGCGAAACACAAACGGTCACCGTCGAGGCTAATGCTCTGGCGCTCCAGGCGGAGACCAACGAAGTAAGCAACCTGATCACGGGTGACCAGGTGACACAGCTGGCGACCAATGGTCGCAATGTGGTCTCGCTTGCGGCCCTGGGAATGGGCGTGTCCAACACCTTGCCGTCTTTTGGCGGCGTAAATGCTCTAACGGCCGCTAATGGCCTCAGCTTCAGCGGAACCCGATCAACTCACAACATTTACCTGTTGGATGGAGGCGAACTGAACGATCGCGGCTGCGGCGGCTGCTTCAGCTCACTGCCCTCGGTCGACGCGCTGGCGCAATTCCAGGTCCTCAGCAGCAACTACGGACCAGATTACGGCATCGGCTCAGGCGGAACCATTCTCATGGTCCTCAACTCCGGCACCCACAACTTTCATGGCGGAGTGTGGGAGTTTAACAGGAACGAAGCCTACAACGCCAATAATTATTTCAGCAAGCTCGGGGGCCAGCAGCGGTCAAAGTTCCGCCTGAATACCTTTGGCGGCAACATCGGAGGTCCACTGTGGATTCCGCATGTATACAACGACTCGCGCTCCAGAACGTTCTTCTTTGTGAATGAAGAGTGGCGAAAACTTGTTCAAGGATCTACGCCTTCGACGGGCACAACTATTGCCGATAGTAATTTCCCAGTGGCCGGAAAGGATCTGGTGTATACCATTCCATCCAACTCGGTGGATCCGGTGACGAAGCTGCCTATCTTCCCAATTGTTCCGGCCACCACTGACCCAGCCAAGCTGGCAATCTATAGCGCACGCGGGTTGACTCCGTTACAACCCTTCCCACATACTTCGACCACAAGCACGATTCCTCGCGAACTGATCGATCCGAATGCGCTCCTCGAAGTGAATGCGGGAACCTTCCCCCACCCGAACTTCGGTACCAGCCAATACATTTCGTCCATTCCTCAACCAACCAACGTCCGCGAAGACGTCGTACGCATCGACCACGCCATCAATACCAAGCTGCAGTTGATGGGCCACTATCTCCATGACGCGGTCAATCAGACATACTACCCGCCGTTGTGGGGCATCGCTAACAATTTTCCGACGGTCGGTACGGCCATGCTCAATCCCTCCTGGTCCGCGACCATCAAACTCACCCAGACACTTTCACCCACCTTACTCAATGAAACCGCCTTCCTTTATAGCGGCAATACAATCCACCTTACTCCCGTAGGTGTATTCGCGCAGCCGTCAGGGTGGACCGGTACAACCTTCTTTCCGGCTGCCAACAACAACCTCAGTCGCATGCCGGAGATCCAACTAGGCGCTCCCTACGGTAGAAACTGGAGTTCAAGCTACTTCCCCTGGAAAAATTCCTTTGAAGGCTTTGAAACCCGGGACGATCTCTCATGGAACAAGGGGGTGCACCAGTTCAAGTTTGGCTTTAGCTATCTGCACGCTCCCAAGAATCAGCAACTGCAGGCGAACACTCAGGGCACCGCGGTATTCAACAACAGTTCATTTTCCAACGACTCTTATATCAATTTCCTCCTCGGCGATGTCGCTACCTTCACTCAACTCCAGTTCCTCGCGGGCAAACATTGGGTCCAGAACAACTATGGCTTCTACGTCCTTGACAACTGGCACGTTGTCCCACGGTTAACTCTCAACCTCGGTCTTCGCTTCGACGGCTTACCGCACACCTATGAGCGATTCAACCAGTTTGCAAACTTCGTCCCAGCAAACTACAACCCATCCCTGGGTAGCCCTTTCAATAACGATGGAAGCGGTACCCTCAACCCTGCTTCGCTCACCCAGTTCAATGGTGCGCCGTTCTACCTCAATGGCATCAGCGAGGCCGGTGTCAATGGCTTTCCCCGGGGAGTAGTCCAGAACCAATATGACACTTGGCAACCGCGAGTGGGCTTCGCCTATAGCCTTTCCGGAAAGGAACCTACAGTAATCAGGGGTGGTTTTGGAATGTTCTTTGAACGTGTTCAGGGAAATGACGTTTACAACGCTGCGCAGAATCCGCCCTTTGCGTATCAGCCTTCTGCCAGCAACGTTTATTTTTCCAACCCCCACACCAGCGCCTTGACCGGCGCTACCACGACCCAGGCGTTTCCCTCTACGCTGACGAACATAGCCTACCGCTATCCACCCCCCGGCACCGCGCAGTTTAGCCTGGGAGTTCAACGACAGATCGCTCCATCGGTTATTGGGGTCATCCAGTACGTTGGCTCTGTAGGCTGGACTCAGAACAATGCCCGGGCCATCAACACCTTACCCTTGAGCGATCCCGTGGTCGGTTTTGCGAAGCGAAAGGCGGTCGCCACTAATACGACAATAGTTGTCCCTGGTACTCCTCCTATCCTTCCCAATGCGAACCTCTATCGACAGTTCCCTGGCTACAGCTCTATTAGGCAGGAAGAGAACAGGACTAACTTCAACTACCACTCTCTCCAGGTAGGTGTGCGCATGGAGAACAAACACGGACTTACCTTCCAATTGGCCTACACCTATTCTCACGAGATCGATACGGCGGCCAATGATCTCAATGTGGTCTCAAACCCATTCGATATATCGTACGACCGTGCGTCGGGTGGGTTCGACCGACGTCAAATCTTTAACGCGAACTACATCTACCAGCTGCCATTTTTCGCCAGGAGCGGCAATGCATTCGAGCGTATAGCCTTACGAGGCTGGGAGGTTTCCGGAGTAACGGTTGTTCAATCGGGCATTCCGCAATCCATTACCTACAACGGCACTGACACTCTTGGTCTGGGCGGCGACACTACCAACCGCCCGGACATCGTAGCACCCATTTCATATCCCAAGACCCGGCTCGCCTGGTTCAACAAGAACTCTTTTGCGGCTCCGCTCGCCCCTTGGGCTGGGGGCGGGAATCAAGGCTTTGGCAATGCCAGAAAGGATGCAATCATCCTTCCGGGCCTCTTCAACTTCAACCTGGCAGCGTTCAAGAGCTTTGCATTCACAGAAGACGTGAAACTTCAAATACGTGTTGAAAGCTTCAACACCTTCAACCACACCGAATTCCAAAATATCGATGCGAGTACGAACGATGCGAACTTCGGCCAGGTGACCTCTACCTACGATCCTCGCGTGCTGCAACTTGGCGCGAAGCTCTTATTCTGACCTGAATTGTTGTATTCCAAGAGGGGCGTCCGGCTACAATGCCTTGGCGCCTCTTATTTATGGGTATTCTGCGGCACTTGGGTCAGCTGACCCTTGATGCCTTGAAGCGAGGACTTGAAAATTCCCTGGCCTTCTTTGATCGTCACAAGCTGATTGTGCTCGACGCCGGCAAAACGCTCGATCAGGCCGTTGGTCCAATGGATCTCAAGATCGGCGTGCGTGCTCCGTCCCAGGCCGAAATGGAGCCTGCGATCATTCACTGAGTAAAAGCTTGACTGCGCCATCACGGCTTGCGCCTGTACCTTGCCGCCGTACCTGGCCACGACCCTGGACCCGATGGCGCTTCGGTTTGACTTCGTCCCAACAAGAAAAACCTTGAGCCAGTTCAGGCCACTCTTCAGATCGTTTCTAAGCAGGGAAGGGGGCTCGTTCAAGTTGATAACCACCATGTCGACGTCGCCGTCGTTGTCGAAGTCGCCAAAGGCACAGCCGCGGCTGCAATGTACTGCTGAAATTCCTGGACCCGCCTCTTCGATCAACTCTTCAAACTTCCCGTTGCCAAGATTCCGGAAGATAAACCGTGGTGTCTTCAATGGGTATTCTGCAAACTCCGCTTCAACCTCCGGATAAACCGACCCGGTAACGACCGCCAGGTCTGGCCAGCCATTATTATCGAAATCCGCGAAGCCGGTTCCCCAACAGATGTAGCGGGTTTCAACACCGAAGCCTGCAGGGATCGTTACGTCCGTAAAGTTAGCGGCTCCGTCGTTGCGATAGAGCACATTGGTGTCGTCCGAGAAATGAGTTTTGAAAATGTCGAGGTTGCCGTCCAGGTTGTAGTCGCCGACTGCAACGCCCATTCCCGCCTGCTCAGCGCCATCGGCGCTAAAGGCTACGCCTCGTTCCGCACCTTCTTCGGCAAAAGTCGAGTTATGTTTGTTACGCAATAGAAGGCTTGGTGTCGAGTCCGATGCGACATAGAGATCGGTCCAGCCACTGTTGCTGAAATCAGCGGCCACGGTGGTCATCGAGTAGGTGCGCGGTGCCTTCGCGATGGCTGTCTCCTCAGAGACATCCCGGAACGTTCCATCACCCTGGTTCCGGTAAAGGTAGTTGCGTGGCATCGGCAACCCCCTGGGCCCACAGTTGACTGCTACACCTTTGAAGTTGCAGAACGGGTTTGCGCCAGGCTTTGGCAATCGATCTAAATGCAGGTCGACATAATTAGCGACGAAGAGATCCAGGTAACCGTCGCGATCATAGTCGAGAAAAGTGCATCCGGACCCCCAGCGAGTATTGCCTTCGTAGATTAGTCCCGCCTGCTGGGTGACATCGGTAAAGGTCCCATTGCCATTGTTACGGTAGAGAACGTTCTGACCGTAATAAGTGACGAAGATATCCTCAAAACCGTCGTTGTTATAGTCTCCTACGGTTACTCCGCTCGCCCACCCGGAACGCATCAATCCAGCCCTCTCCGTGACATCGGTGAAAGTTCCATCCCGGTTGTTTTTGTAGAGGCGATTGCTGGAATCGGCAACGGGCTCATCCGTGCGCATGCCGCACAACACGAAGATATCCAACCATCCATCGTTGTCAAAGTCGAGG
>DATHIZ010000442.1:0-2857 GCA_035316385.1 Bryobacteraceae bacterium
GACCCCAGCCCATGATGGCGCAGCTAGCCGAGGCGGGAAAACTTACACTCGCCGATGTTCGCGAGTTGGAGAAAACAATCAAGAAGCTTGCCCTGGAACAGAAGGCAGAGAAGAAGGGGTCATCGAAATGATCGACGCATGGACCAACCATCTCTGGCAATCGACTCTGTTTGCATTCGCTGCGGGTCTCCTTACGGTCGCCTTCCGCAAGAACCGGGCCTCGGTCCGCTATTGGCTATGGTTCAGCGCGTCGTTCAAGTTCTTTGTCCCGTTTTCATTGCTGATGAGCCTCGGCAGCCACCTGGAATGGGCGCCCGCGGCAGCGAAGATTGCGACGCCCTCAGTCTCGTTCACAATGGTGCAAATCACCCAACCATTTCCCGACACTTTGCCGCTGGCGCCGTCCCCGAGAGGCACTCACGATTGGGTTCCTTATGCGATCCTCGGCGTTTGGGCGTGCGGATTCTCGGGAGTAGCGCTAATGCGGTTTCGGGGTTGGCTCCGTATCCGGGGTGCCCTCCGGGCAAGCACTCCGATTGACATTCTTGCACCAGTTGAGATCCGCTCATCCCCGGGTCTGCTAGAGCCGGGCGTGGTGGGATTGTTCCGGCCCATCCTACTCCTGCCCGCCGGCATCGCGGAACGCTTGACGCCGCCTCAATTGGAGGCAGTGTTGGCACACGAGCTGTGCCACGTTCGGAGACGCGACAACCTGTTCGCTTCGATCCACATGCTCGCCGAATCAGCATTCTGGTTCCATCCCCTGGTGTGGTGGATCGGAGCGAGGTTAGTGGAGGAACGGGAGCGTGCTTGCGACGAAGAGGTACTGAGCCTGGGCAGCGAGCCGCACGTCTACGCCGAAGGGATTCTCAATGTCTGCAAGCTCTACCTAGAATCGCCGCTGGTGTGTGTATCCGGGGTAACCGGGTCAAATCTCAAAAAAAGAATCGAGGTAATCATGAAGAATAGCATTGTGCTTAGACTGAACTTTGCAAGGAAAGTAGCGCTGGCTGTCGCCGGAATCGCGGCTCTAGCGGTGCCGATTGCAGTCGGTGTGATGAATGCGCCCCTCATCCGGGCTCAATCTGCAACTGCGGCCACGCCGAAATTTGAAACGTCGTCGATAGACACCTGTAGCGACGAGCCTGGCCTCAAGAGAGGATACGGATACTCATCGTCCCAGGGAAGGCTGAACACGGGGTGCATGCCTTTGGTAGATGCCGGGAACCTGGGCCTCATTCAGCGCGCGTACGTCCGGTTCGCAGGTGGTCATCCCCATTGGCCTGGAATTGTCCCGATCCACGGAGGCCCGGACTGGATCCGTTCCGAGCTCTACAATATCAACGCAAAAGCGGAGGGTAATCCGAATGAGCAAATGATGGAGGGACCTATGTTGCAGGCACTGTTGGAAGACCGGTTTAAGCTAAAGATCCATCGCGAAACGAGGGCAGTCCCGGTGTATGTGCTGACTGCGGCACAGGGCGGCTCCCTATTGAAGCCGTCTACGGAGGGGAGTTGCACTCCCATGCCACTGACGGTTCCAGTGCCGGCGCTCGCGCCGGGCCAAGAGTACTGTAAGGTTAGGGTTGGTTTTAAGGGACCGTCGGTGGATGCGCAGGGGGCGACTCTCACTGAGTTTTCCAAATTGCTCGACCTCGTCTTAGACCGGCCGGTCATTGACAAGACTGGGATCGCCGGAAAGTTCGATATCCACCTGGAATTTGCGGCCGACGCGGCCACACCCAAGTTCCTCCCTGGTGGCGACCTGGCTCGTTTTGCCGGCGCGGCTTCGGATTCTACGGGCGCATCGATCTTTACCGCGATGCAACAGCTCGGGCTGAAACTCGAGCCTGCCGAAGGGCCTCGCGAATTCCTCGTTATCGATCACGTGGAGAGGCCCACTGGGAATTGATGGGCTTCAGATTGGGATTGGTTTTGTCCTCGACTCGAAACAATCCACTCGGTTGGATTGTCGGCATTTCGGACTTTGGCCGACGCTGGCTCAGAACCCGCGTTCTGGGTATAGAGCCCTTCCTGGTCGCGCCGCTTTATAAATGATCCGTCGCGCAGTACTTTCTCATTCCCGTCGGTAAACATGGCGTACTAGGAGGGTTCCTCGTATCGCCGGGAGGCCGGGCGCGGCAGGTCACGCGCGCCGCGCCGTTGAACGCGGTCGTGGGAAGGTGCGCGCCCCGCGATGGACGTGACGGCGCTGGGAGGAGAGTGTGGTCTGAAACCCAGAACAAAAGTTGCGGGATGAGCTCAAAGCGACCGTACGGGGTTCACCTGTGATCCGAGGAAGCGGGTAGGCCCGAGGCTGCATTGCAGGCCGCTAGTCGTTGGGTAACCGGCTGAGGAGCACCTCCATCGCAAACAAGCTCCGTCGCCCTTGGTAATGGCCGCAAACCAAAGTCAGGTCCTCAAACGCCGTATTCCATGTGTAATGCCAGCTCTCAAGGCGTTCCTCCGACCCAATCTCCGGACCACGAGGCTTGCCATAACGCTTCGTGAGATCCGCGAGGATCGGAGCACAAGCTGGGTGTCGGTTCTCGAAACCGACAAGGAATTTTTCATTTGCCGTGCCGGGCTTCTCAAAGGACAAACGGAGACGGCTTAAGGCCCCAACCGCGATATGGGCAGAGATAAAATGCAGGTGGCCGACGGACTCGCTATTAGCAAGCCGGATAATGTATTGGCCAGAGTCATGGGCGACCGAATCGCGGATTTCGGCCGCTCCATCAGGAACGGATTTGATCTGGCCATCGCTATACCAGAATTCATGGCCAGAGAGCGGAAAACGTTTCATGAGCGTCGACAAGTTGGTTTCGATGCTGAATCCTTCGTAACGAAACGACTC
>DATHIZ010000443.1:0-5502 GCA_035316385.1 Bryobacteraceae bacterium
GCTCACGAGTGCATCAAGGACGCTTCGCGCCGATACGCGGTGCCGTGGCCGGCATCGACACCCTCTCCGCTGCGGGCCTTCGTCGATTAAGCCGGTAAGGCAGAAACTGCCTCCCGGCCGTTCCCACTTAGAGCAAGACGACTTTGTGACGCGCGGCTGGGGGAATATCGCCAGTCTTCCGGTGTTTATTCTTCAATGGGCTCGTTGACAATTCCCGAGATGGAATCACTCACAATATACCTGCACGAACTAGAAGAATCCTTTATGCGCAGGGGTGTCTGCACCAGTTTCCCCATAACAAATCGCCCCGCCGATAGTCTCCGCGATCTAGGGCCTCTTGAGTTACTGCGCGAAGATCACCGGCAACAGAGGGCGCTGGCGAGCCGGCTGAATGAAGTGAAATAGGATTTTGACGTGGCCCGCGGACGTGGAGTAGGCGTGACGGTAGTTTTGGAACGGAAATAAACGCTAAGGAATATCTCCTACAGAATGAATTACTTGCATGAGTCATTTGGCTGGTTTAGGCCCATTTGACGCTTTTTCAGACAAGTTAAGCTGAAAAAGCCCTTCCCTCCTTTTAGGCATTTGCAGGCAATCCTCTTTCCGCCGGGATAGCAAACGCAATTCGGGCTGGATTGGAATTCACTGCAAGGAGACATCTGAACGGATGCCCGTCAACTTTCTCACGCCGGAGCAGGCCCGGCGCTACGGCCGCTATGGGGGAGAGCCATCACCCGCGCAACTGGCCAAATATTTCTTCCTCGACGATGGCGACCATCGCGCTATTGCGGCGCTCCGAGGGCCTCATAACCGGTTGGGGTATGCCGTCCAGCTTTGTACGGTGCGCTTTCTCAGCACATTCCTTCCCGATCCAACAGACGTTCCACGAGTCGTTGTAAAGCACTTGGCAAGGCAATTGGACATCGCCGATCCCAATTGTCTCGATCGGTACCGGGAACGGCCGCCAACGCATCTTGTCCATTCGCGGGAAATCCGGAGACGGCACGGCTACCGCAATTTCGAGGATCAACCCGAGCACTGGCGTTTGGTGCGCTGGCTGTACACCCGGGCCTGGTTGAGCGGCGAACGTCTCGTTGTTTTATTCGATCTGACCACCGCGCGGTTGATCGAGCGAAAGATTCTTCTCCCTGGCGTCACGACTCTATCGCGTCTGATCTCCATGGTGAATGAGTCTGCCACAGCCCGGTTTTGGAGTGGCTTGGCGAGTTCAGTCCATCGCGGTCAGCGAAAACGTCTCCGATCCTTGCTGCTGATTCCGGAAGCGAGTCCAACATCTTCTTTAGATCAGTTGCGAAAACCAGTCATGAACATCAGTGCGCCTGGCATGGTGGACGCGCTGCTTCGACTCAGAGAGTTTCGAAAGTTGGGGGTGGGGCATGTGGCACTCACACGGATGCCAGCCGGCCGCGTCAAGACGCTGGCTCGTTATGCCGCCGCGGCGAAAGCCCAAGCCATCGCTCGCATGCCGTCAGACCGTCGCATTGCGACCCTGCTTGCTTTCGCGATCGTGTATGAGACAGAGGCGCAAGATGACGCAGTGGATTTGTTGAACCAGATGCTCTCTATCGTTCTCGGAAAGGCGGACAACAAAGGGAAAGCAGAACGGCTAAGAACGATCCCGAACCTTGACCGCGCAGCCGCGCGCTTACGCGATGCAGTACGCTTTGTGCTCGATACCAATCAGCCGGAGCTAGGCTTGCGTGAGGCCATATTTGAAGCGATCTCCCGAGAGCAGCTAGAGAAGGATGTTCAGACGGTCGATGATCTCAGCCGCGCTGAGGCCGAGACACGTTATTTCGATCAACTCATCAGCCATTACAGTCAAATGCGGCGCTTCCTCCCAATGCTCCTGGAGACGATCAAATTTCGCAGTCACCTATCTGCGGACCCGGTACTGAATGCGCTGGCCTTCTTGCGGCGGCACGAAGGAAAGCCTGACGCGCCAATGCAGGACGCGCCCTTAGCATTGGTGACCAAGCATTGGCACAAATTGGTTTTATCTGGAGAGGTTCCGGATCGACGCTTCTATACCTTATGCGCACTGGAACGGTTACAGGACGGCTTACACCGGCGCGACATCTTTCTGCCAAAGAGTGAACGGTGGAGTGATCCCCGCTCGAAGCTGTTGCAAGGAGATGCTTGGCGGCAAGCCCGCCCGAACGTGTGCCGAATTCTGAATCGCCAGGCGGACGGGGAGAAGGAGGTGAGTCAACTCGCTGCGCAATTAGACCAGGCCTTCCGCCGGGCTGCCGAAACAGCGGCAGTCAGTTCGGATGTGCGCATTGAGAAGAAGAAAGAACGCGACCGCTTGCGCGTGAGCCCGCTCGACAAACTGGATGACCCAGCAAGTCTGATTGGGTTACGACGGAGAATGGAGGCGCTGATCCCGCGTGTGGATCTTCCGGAGGCGCTTCTCGAAGTGCAATCGTGGACGGGCTTTGCCGACGAATTTTGTCATATCAGCAGTACACGTGGCACACAAGTGGAAGACCTCGCCACCAGCGTCTGCGCCGTCTTGACCGCTGAAGCCTGCAATCTTACTCTGGAACCCGTCATGCGGAACGATGTTCCAGCGCTGACCTATGCGCGGCTGGCATGGGTGCGGGAGAATCACATCCGAGCACAAACGATCAGCCGGGCCAACGCTCGGCTGGTCCGGGCACAATCACAGATTCCACTTGTAAAGGCGTGGGGCGGAGGCGAAGTAGCGTCTGCCGACGGGCTCCGGTTTGTGGTGCCGGTTAAGACGCTGCACGGCGGACTGAACCGGAAATATTTCCCGGGACAACGTGGCATCACGTACTACAATTTCGTCAGCAACCAGTTCAGCGGATTCCATGGCATTGTCATACCGGGCACGTTAGGGGAGTCGCCTCATCTGCTGGATGGCCTACTGGAACACCAGACCGAATTGCAGCCCCAACAGATCATTACCGACACTGCCGGCTATTCCGATCTGATGTTTGGCTTGTTCTGGCTATTGGGCTTTCAGTTCAGTCCGCGCTTGGCCGATCTGGGAGACACGCGGCTATGGCGTTTGGATGAGAAGGCACGCTACGGTGTCTTGAATGGGGTGGCGCGGAATTGCCTCCGGCGCGAGTTCATCACGGCGAACTGGGATGAGTTTCTCCGTGTTGCGGGATCTCTGAAGATGGGAACCGTGAAGCCGTCCGAGTTGGTCCGCGGACTGCAGCGTGGAAACAAGATTTCAACGCTGGGCCGCGCGATTGGCGAACTGGGGCGGATTCCCAAAACCTTGCACTTATTGAACTACATCTCCGATGCGGATTATCGCCGTCATTGCTTGACACAGTTGAACCGGCACGAATGCCGGAATGGTTTGGCCCGGCATGTCTTTCATGGACAAAAAGGAGAGCTACGGCAGAAATACCGCGAAGGGCAAGAAGATCAGTTGGGCGCGCTTGGGCTGGTCGTCAACGCCTTGGTCTTGTGGACGACCCGCTACATGGACGCCGCCGTCACGCACCTCCGCGCGCAGGGCTTCGAGGTGAAGCCGGAGGACGAGGCCCGGCTCTCCCCGCTTGCCAGCAAGTATTTCAACGTTCTCGGCCGCTATCACTTCACGCTGACAGACGAAGCTGTCCGGCGTGGCGAGTTGAGACCCCTCCGCAATCCCCAACTCTTTGAGCTTCATGAAGCGGCCGCAGCGGCAGCCACAGCGTGACCACTTGCGCCTGACGGCGGCTTCTTTCTCGCGGGCAGCTCGACCATGCCCTGCAGGCGCTCATAATCCGAATCCAGGAACTTGGCCACGAGCACGAGTTGCTCCACCAGATGCTCCACATCCCGGCAGGCGATCGTGAGACAGCCTGGCTCAAATCGTATCGTCGACGGAAGGCCGATACTGGCCACCGCCTCCATTTGCTTCCGCAACGCAAGCGTGACCGGCACTTGTGATCTGCTTCCGGTCGGTCGCAGACTGTCGACACGGTCGCGGATGGTTTGCCGGCGTTCGCGCTCCCAGCGCCACTCTGGATGTTCTTGCGCCTCGCGCAACCGAGCCATCAGCCTGCCGCGACTAATAGCAAGAGAATTCCCACTACGCTCGGCGCCGAAGCGCCGTAACAATTCGTGGGCGGCGCTGCGGCGCAAATCAAACAGTTGTTCCACGCCGCGACGGTCTATCCGTTCATCAGGAAGGAGCGCCAACATTTCCAGCATTTCTGGAATCCGGTGAAGCCAGGAAGGGTATGTGTTCATCGGGGCGATTTTAACGGCCCTGGAATTCCACTATGCCTCCGGACGATCGTCCGGAGTTGACACAACCTTCGTTATCGGTCAACCCGGTTTGTTGAAAACACGGCGATTTGAAATCCGCCGAAAACGTTCCCCAATTTGCGCCGGCAAAACCAGTGCGTAATCCTCAGTTCCTGCGCCACGCTTCTGAGGCACGAATTTTGCCTTCCTGGCCTCAAAACACCTGTGGCCCTCAGGCTAAGTTCCTATAAAACAGTCACTTATTTCTTAACGTATGTTTTCGTTCCAAAACTACCGCCACGCCATCCCAAGAAAAGTCCGCATCCGGGCGGGAGCGCTGGGTACATCATCTAGTGAACTTACTTCGGTAGCAGAGGAAAGACGGCTGAAGAACAGGGTCAACAGAACCCCTATAACGGCATACACGAGGACGATGGTTCGGTAGCTTCCGGCAGTTGTCACATCTCTTTTTTGCAACAACTGCACAAGGGTTCCTGCGAACAGGGACCCGATTGCTGTTGCGAAAGCACCGGCAACGGTATACCACGCGAACACCGCAGTTCTCGCCCGATTTGGAACAATATGGGAGAGGGCTGCCTGTTCGATCGACAGAAACGGTCCGACTTCGTTCCCGGTTGGGCTAATGACTCCAATGGCGCCAGCAATTACCAGAAGCAGCAGATTTCCTGTTGAAGCGAAAATTAGACCGGCCGCCGCCATTAATATCGCACCAATCCTGAGCACGCGTCGACGTCCGATGCGATCGGCCCGAGTTGTGAGCCATAGGGAGACAAGTGTATCGCCGGCTAGCGTCAAGGTAAGCAGCAGACCCGTTTGGGCGTCGCTGAGCCCCAGACTAGTCAAATACAAGACCAACACAACGGATAACGAGCCATATGCAAACAGGCGCGCGGATCGCGTCAAGAACAACAGCCATCCATCTCGTGTGAGATCGCGCAGTGCCGTCCCCTTCAGGATAAGAGTCAACCTTCGTTCGTTATTGACGGTGCGTTCTTGTGGGCTGAAGGCCACTGAGAGTACCTCTATTGCGCCGAATACACACGGATGGCGGCGGGTTCCGAACCGTCGCGTCTCGCTGCAACAAACAACTCGCTTAGGTCCGGAGAAAAGAAACTTGTGCGTGCCCCCTTAATTGTAGGTACTTGGGCAATTTGCGTGTAGTGGTCGAGATCCTGCTGCTGAAATACCGAAATGACGCCCTCCCCGCCGGTCGCATATACCCGTTTGCGAGCTCGATCGTAG
>DATHIZ010000444.1:0-22045 GCA_035316385.1 Bryobacteraceae bacterium
GGCGGAGCTTATGCTCAGGCGCTCCGTCCACGAGCTCGAAGCGAGCTGCCAGCAGTATACGGATGACCGTAGAGCAGCGCGCACGCATTCGGCGAGATGCTGGGTATGCCAGTCAACTTATCCGGGAAGCGGTGGATCTGCTCGCCGGGGCGTCGGGAGGCTCGTTTGCCTATGCGAATAATTCTATGAATTGTCTGTGGCGCGATGTGCGTGTTGCAGGTCTGCACGGGGGTCGAACACCCCATTGCTTAGTTGGCTTGTTGCCAATGCGGCGGCATCCCTGCTCACTGTTTCCGGCAATAAGCGATCGCGCCTGCTTGAAAACCAAGCCCATGTCCAGCGCCGAACAAGATGGGCGAGAACTCGCCTAACTCGTCTCGCCAGAAGGCCCCGTCCATGACGCCCTCGCAAAACTCAGCCAGGTTGGCATCGTGAGTGTAGAAGCGGCCGCGCGGTGTCAGACGGGGCCACAAATTGCGCAACACGTCACGGGTGGAAGCCACTAAGTCCGCGTCAGCGAAGATAAACGCTGGGCGAAGCGGCTCGTCATGCAGCAGCTTCGGCAGGCTGTCGCTAAAGAAACCTTCAACAAATCTACAGACCTCAATCTTCCCCCAGCGACGAACGTTATTCTCAACAACATTCCGGCGGGCTGCAAATTCGCCTTCGACAAAATGCCGAGGCACACCAGAACGGGTATCCGAAAAATTGCCGTCCGGCCCCATCGGCTGGGGCAAGCCTTCAAAGCTGTCACATATATAAAGCTGTCGACCCGTTGCCGCGGCCACTAGGCTGAGCTTGGCGGAACTGCCGCCCAGATAACTGCCACACTCCACCATGCAGCCTTCCGGCGCGTGGGTGAGCAGAAAATCCACCATAACAAGCATTTCCTTTTCCGTGTGCAAGCAATCTATTATTGCGTCAACTTGGCGAAACCGGCGGAGCAAGTCCCGGCGCAGCGAGGCCTGTTTTGGGTTGATAGCGCGAGCTCTAGTGAACCAAACGTAATTATAGAAACGCACGCCGCGTTGCCACGCCCAAGTAGTAAGTTTCATCGGATGTCCACGCAAACTTCTTGATCGAAACCTCGCATTAGCAATGTTGGTCTCCAAGCCAGTGTGACACAAGGTCGTCCCTTCGACGATACGTGGTTCCGCATGGATCTAGCCCTCTTCCACTGTGGCTTGCGTGCCTCGTCATCGCAGGCTGAAGGCCGGGACACTAGTCTATGTTGCTGAAAGTGGTAGGGGCGACAGGGATCGAAACTGTTTTCTGCCGTTTTCTGTCGTCGCCTTTCGTTTTAAGTCATTGCTTTTAAAAGCGTTCCGTGGACGCTGCGTTGGGTGCATTTCGTTTGCTTCTTGCGAGATGTTAGCTTTTTGTTAGCGCGAGCAGCCCATCGTTCCTGAGCGCAGTCCGTCTTCAGCACCCGGGAGAACACGCGAGCCGGTCGCCGGAAGCGCGCCTAGCCACGCGCGTACCGCAACTAGCGGGCTCTATCGGACAGTCTATTATTTGGGCCTGCCCGCTATGCGACGCCGGGTCATCGGGAAACTCTCCTGATATGGTCGGCGTTTAGAAGGTCGAGTTGACATTCACCTAACGACCGAGCGCGGCCGTCCCAGTGGCGCGGGCCGTACGGCGCGGGTTAACTTCAGATTCTCGATCTGGAGATTAGCAATAACGCTACGCAAGGCGTCCACACATTCAGTCGCGCGATGCGCGCCGGTCTTTGTCGCCATTCCGCAACGCGAACACAACAGTTGACCGTCTTCGTTCAGAACGCGCAAGGATGGCTGCATTGCTTCCATTCCATCACGGTTGTATACATGAAGGTTGTGGTTAACAGTCACGATGATCGACGAAGCGTACGATAAAACACTCAGAAATATGGAAAAGTGCCACAGGCTGCTAGCGGCGAGCGTACCTCCACCGCAAGCCGTGCCGCGCGGCGACGGCTTTGTGCTTCGGTATAGCGAGTGCAATGTCCATCAAGCGCTTGTGCAGAAACTAGCTCGGGTCGTAAGTGGCTTACATTCTGCGCGTCTGCTTTTGACCCACGGATTTTTTCAGGAGCAGGGTGCACTACAACGTATGTTGGACGAGTTTAACGAGGATATCCTTTTTCTCGCTTACAGCGTCGTTGTCGGCGACACTACGAAGTTACATCAGGATTATTTGGAAGCGTTTTTCCAGGGGGAATTCGATGATCCTACCAGTGCGATCAACTCAACGCAAAAACGCCCAATGATGAGTCGCCAAAAGATCAGGGCTTACCTCGCCCGAATTGAGGAGAGTGGCCTTGATCCCAGCCGTGCTGCCGATGTAATGCGCACAATCAACAAAACATACTCAGGCTTCGTCCACGGCGCGTCGCCCCAGATCATGGAGATGTATGACGGTGACCCACCTCATTTTCATCTCAGCGGGATGCTTGGAACGACTTTCGCGAACGATCATCGTAACGATCTGTGGAATCAGTTCTACAGAAGTATCGCCTCATTTGTTTGGTCTGCGAAGGCATTTGGTGACGAGGTTATGTGCGAAAGCATTCTCCAGTTTCAGGGAGAATTTGCAAAAGCAAACGGAGAAACCTATGCACACCCACCGGACGGACTCAGGCGGTAGCTCCCGCGCCTCTCCTTATCTTCCCGACGTTTGTGGGGTATGCAGAAGTTTGGACGGTAAGGCGGTAAGAGTGAGGCGGAACGGCACTCAATCGCTGCGCCCACACGTGATTGCCGGAGCGCCTGTCCCGGCAAGCCGCGTCCCCCGGCAGCGCCGCATGGACGGGCGGCGTCGCCCAGAAATGAATATTCTTAGATCGCGAGCCGCTTAAGGTCGGCGGCGAATGCCTGAATCTCTCGGACCATCGCCGCCTCGGTCGCGTCGCAATTCGGATCGGTACAATCGGGATCGCTACAGTCCAGGCAGTCGCCCGCGCGGCACTCCGCGCAGGTGCGTGACTAAGTCCGGCCCCGCCGCACTGCCTAGGGCCGCGAGAACGCGCTGTACGTCGCCCAGCGATTTGACGGTTACGACTCGCGCCGCCGGATTTGCCGGGCACGCAACCAGCGAAATTTCATGCAGTCGAACTTCTCTTATAGTGCGCGCCCCATCCTCACCGTAACTGACCTTGTTCGTGCCAGCTGGCACCGCATAACCAATGGAGAGGCCCTGATCGAACCGGCTTTTAAATGCGCGAACACTCGTTCCGCCGTCGGATCTGCCATCACTAACTCGCCGTCGACGATCAACCCTTCTTTCGAATCGGATATGCGGCCGAGGCCAAGTGGCTGCGCCTGATCGTGGGCGAAGCGCAATGGAAAGCCTTTGCCCTGCTACTGAATCGCTTGATTGAAACAGCTTATGGGGAGGTCCCCCTGGACCGCAGCCGACGCCCACGTCGGATTTATTCGGATATTGGTCACAGCCGGACGAGGGCGTCCGCCCCACACGCCGCCGCTGTTAGAAGTAGAACTTCACCGCGAGCTGCACAATGCGGCTCCCTTGCTTAAACCTCGTATATCCAAAATTCGAATTGGTCTGCGAGATGGCGCCGCCACCCGCCGACTGAGCATACTGTAGCGTCAGGTTATTGTTATTCGGGAACGACCACAACGGGTGATTCAAGAAGTTGTTCGCTTGAATCCGGAATTGCAGCTTCATGGATTCCTTAATCTGGAAATTCTTAAATAGCCCCAGATCGGAATTGAAGAACGCCGGGCCGTAAATCGCTGGCAACAATGTAGGGCCATTCTTACCCACGGCCGTCGGCGCGGCAAAACAGCTCCCATTCACGAATTGATTCGGCTTTAGGTTTGCCGCCGGGTTGCACGTCAATGTCGGATTAAGCTGGATGCCGTTGGTTCCCAATATGGACTGGTTGCTAATCGCGATTCCGTTTGGATTAGTCGCGCTGATAGAGCCTGGAATAATCGCTTGATTCAACTGCATATTGAAGTTGTCGCTGCCGGCTTGGTACGTCAGGTTTGCGCCGCTCTGCAACTGCGTGACGCCGGAGAGCTGCCATCCGTTCACAACGCCCGCCAGTATTCGATTGCCTCTATACCGGCTTCCGAGTTCGATGGAATAAGCTGCGTTAAACAGATGCGTGCGGTTACCCGGCTGAACGCCGTAGTTGTTGGCCAGGTTGAACGAATCCAGGGTCGGCGAACCGCCATTAGTGGTATTGGGACTGATAATTCCCATTGCCTTTGAGAAAGTGTAATTGGCCTGAATGGTATAAAGCGACCGTTGGCGCGCCCAAGTTACCTGCAAACTGTTGTAATTAGCATACAGCGTGTTCGAGATAAGGTTGATATCGCCATAACCCTGTATGGGCCGGTAAGCATTGGGAGTTGCAGTATAGGGGTTTGACGCGCTGAGCATGGATCCTACTGGAACCAAATTAATGTTGCTTCCCGCGCCCCCGGTGATTTGCAAATCTCTACTCCGGTTGCCCACGTACGCTACTTCCAGCAAGCTGGCCCAAGGTAAGCGCTGCGCAACCGTAGCGCTGTAACTGTCGGTATACGGCTGTCTATCGTTTTGACTATCGACAGCCGTCGGAGCCGCTAGCGCATTGGGAATGGCATACGTGTTCAGTTTGCTTGCGAGTAAGCGTTGGTTTCCTATCAATGTCGGAGTCAAGGTCACCGTTTGCGATCCGGCTGAAGTATCCAGGCCTGCCGTAAATTGCCCGGAGTGATAGTAGAACCGGCCCCAACCACCGCGAAGAACAGTGTTGCCCTTACCCGTGAGATCGTAAGCGACGCCAACGCGCGGTTGCCAGAAGAGTCCCCTGGTGGGGAATCCCCCAATCGGAACGTTGGAACTGCGGCTGTGCCAGTTGAAACCGCAGAATGTTGGCGCGGCCGTGCAGCCCGGGCCGTCATACTGCGACTGATTGAAAACGGAATAGCCAAAGCCCAAACCGTCGGCCCATGGCGTAAAGTGAGTCATGCGTAACCCCAACTCCACGGTTAGTCTCCTATTCACTTTCCAGGAATCCTGCACGAAGCCTTCGTAGGTGTTATACGAAATATCATTGATACGATTGAAGTTGGCTTCCAGGTATTGAGACATGTTGCCGGTAAGTTCATCCGCGTACGCATTGCCGTACGTGAAATTAGCATTATTCGTTGGCACAAATTGCATAGTGCCGTTGGTGCGGTTGCTGGCCGGCTGCGCGTTCCGAATCCATTCATAGAAGAAGCCGGTCCTCAGAGTGTGCGTGCCCCAAACCTTGGTCAGCGTGTCGCTCGCGCTGGGCATATACTTGTTGGCGTAGAGCCCGGCGGACGCTCCGCCGACTTCAAATCCGCCGTAATTATTAATCAATGCCGCTTCACCCGGGTTTCCGTTACCGCCAAACGAGGGGATTTGCGCCACACCATTGTTGAATAGCGTGGGATCGTTGTAGCCAACTTTCGAGCGGTCTACCTTCGAAGGGTCCGCGAAAACGTTCGGAAACCCAACAAACGTGTAGGCGAGCACGGTTTCATTCGTCATCGTCGGACTGAACACGTGAGTGAGTGAACCACTGAGGGAGTGAGACCTATTCTTCCCCTGTACCGCAGTCGGATACGGCACTTGATCCGTTGAACGCCCCCAGAGAGACACCGGAAACAGTTGCGTTTCGCGCTGCATGTTGTACCGGACGAAGAGCTTCGTGTTATCGCTCACGTTGTAATCGACGCGGGTGGCCCATTGGATATTGTTCTGGTTGAAGATTTGCGTTTGGACGTAGTTGAAGCCGCCTGTTTGGGCGGGATTGGCGTTTGGCGCGGGATACAACTTCATCAGCGCCACCATATTCGGATCGATCATTGAGTTCGGGATCTGCCCGCCTGGGAATTGGGCGGTGTTGAGTTGTCCCGGAGCCCTGCCTGAGGCAGTTACCGCTCCCAATTTGGACAGCTCCGCCGGAGAAAAATCCCCGTTGAGCATGCCAGGCGTGGGAACGGTGGCCGTCAACTGGCCGGTGTCCAGAACTTGGTAGAAATATTCGTAACCAGTAAAGAAGAACAGCTTGTCGTGATTCTTATTGAACCGTGTGCCAGGAATATAGACTGGCCCACCGACCGTGAAACCGGGGTAATAGTACTTATTCTGCGGCCGCTTGATGCCGATGGCGTTGGAGTAAGCGTCATTGGAGTTCAGCACATAGTTCCGGGCCGAGAAGAATGCGCTGCCGTGGAAGTTGACGCCACCCGACTTAGTCACGGAAGTGATCACAGCCGGTCCCTTTTGCATTTCGGCGCTAAAGTTGGACGTCATCACCTTGAACTCCTGCAGAAAATCGGAGTTCGGATTCACGGGCGTGTCGCAATTGCATCCAGGGTCGGACACGTGCGCGCCGTCCGCCACAATATCCAGGGTATTGCCGGGTAGGCCATTATAGATAAAAGCATTGTTCAACGGGCTTTGACTTCCCGAGTCCCCGTTCCCATTAATGCCCACCGTTGCCCCCGAGTAGTTCGACTTGTTGGCTACTCCGTTATTGACGCCAAAGCCGGGCACGATCTTGATGTACTCAGCGGCGTTGCTACCCACTTGCACGAAGTTTTGAAGTTGCTTGGTAGTGAGTGTCGAAGATTTCTCGCCGGAGTCGACGGGCGCAACCGTGTCGGCGACGCCGGAAACCTCAATCGTCTGATTTGTGCTACCTACCTGAAGGCTGACGTTGACGTTGCGCCTCTCGCCGCCGCCCAGCGCGATATCCGGCGCTCTGTATCCCTGGAATCCGGTGAGCTCAACGGTCAATATATAGGTTCCTACAGGGACGGAGGCGAATGTGTAAAAGCCTTGGCCGTCAGTTACCGTGACGCGTTCGGAGCCGGATCCGGAATCACGCAGCTTGACGTTGGCATTGGCTGCCACGGCTCCTGACGAATCGGAAACGATTCCGGTGAGAGTGGCAAATACGCCCTGCGACCAGAGATTGGCGCACAGCAGGATAGCTATTGTGATCGCTGACAGGAGCGAAATGATTCTTTTCGACATGGACCCTCGCAGAAGCAGGAGAAAAGCCTCAACAGGCTTACTCCAACGACAAACCTGCGACCTACTATATAGGAACTATAGGCTGCGAGCAACCCCGCTCGGGTTACCGGACTGCTACCCAGTGCGTTACATCGGCAAACCCTTTCTTTTGAGCAACGTTACTGAAGTGGAACGGCAGGTCGACGCTTTGATATACTTCCGCCTGCTGGCTTTTTATGAATGTCGTTACCGGTTCCGAGCTCGAACGGAACGAAGTGGAGAGCGTACTCCAATCCGGCCTCTTCGATAGGGCTGCTCGCCTCGAAAGGTTTTTCCGCTATATTTGCGAACAGCATTTTGCGGGGCGCGCCGATCACATTAAGGAATACAGCATCGCACTCGAAGCGCTGGGACGGACGGAGGCCTTCGACCCTAAGAAAGATTCGATCGTCCGCGTGGAAGCACACCGGCTGCGGAGGCGGCTGGAACGGTATTATCAGGCCGAAGGCGCTTCACATGCTCTTCATTTAGTAATTCCCAACGGGCAATACCGCCCGCTGTTCCTGACACAAGAGACGGCTCCGGGAGTACCGGCTGCGTCCGCGGCATCCGATCTACCGGCGAGCGTAGAGGCGGCCATCGTTGAGCCAAGCATCTTTGAACGGAGCGTTGCGGAGACCTCCGCCGCAGAACCGGCTGCGCCGGCATCCTCAAAGCCAATCCGCAATTGGAAGCTTTACCTTTTGCTGTCGGCGGCCGCGGTTACCCTGGCAGTTGTCGCCATCGCAGAGAGACTCCTGGCTCCAGGGGCCAGCCCGAAAGTGGGTACGCTGCCAGCCCGCACTAACGAAATTTGGACCGGACCGGCAACCGAACCCGTCTCAGCGGAATGCCGCCTTTTGGCCGGCTATCACGGGCCACCCATAGTTGACCGGCAGGGGCATACCTGGGGGGCGGACGCGTATTACCGCGGAGGCATTTCTTCGCCAATCCCGGCCGTGCCATTAATTGAGGGCGGGCCCGACCCGCATTTCCTCAAGTCGCGCCGGGCCGGCCGGTTCAGCTACGACATTCCTTTGCGCCCCGGCACTTATGAGCTTCACCTGTATTTCGCGGAGACCGAATTCGGCAATGGGAATCCCGGTGGAGGAGCCGAGAGTACACGCATCTTTCAAGTTCTGATTAACGACGCGGCCCGGCTGGATGGGTTCGATCCATTGGGCGAAGCGGGTGCCCCGAACCGCCTGCTGGAACGTGTGTTTAAAGATATTTCACCAGGCGCCGACGGCAAGCTGCACCTCAGGTTCGCGCCTAGCACCGAGGCCGCTTTTCTGAATGCGATTGAAATATTACCGAGCGCGCCCGGGCGGATTCATCCGGTGAGAATCGTCGCGCAAGCTGACCCGGTGACCGACTCCGATGGCCGGCTCTGGGCCGCCGATGAGTATTTTTCCGGCGGCAGCAGCGTGCTCCGCCGGAACATGGTAGTCAACCCTTCCGAAAGAGCGCTTTATCAAGGCGAGCGTTTTGGGAATTTCTCGTACAGAATTCCGCTGGCGCCCGGAAAGTATCGCTTGACTCTGCACTTTGCCGAGACCTTTTTCGGCACGTTTGCGTTTCAGGAGAACCCTCTTGATCGCCGCATTTTCAATGTCTTTGTAAACGGCACGGTACTCTTGCGCAATTTTCAGGTAGTGAAAGAGGCGGGCGGCCCGAACCGTAGCGTGACGCGCGTCTTCGAAAACCTGGAGCCGAACGCTCAAGGAATGCTCCGGCTGGAATTCATACCGGTGAAAAACTACGCGGAAGTGAATGCGATTGAAGTGGTCGAGACGGGGTAGGACAAGCGGCTAGCGGCTCGCTTTCGATTCCACCAGTTCGATGCGGCTGCCGTCCGGGTCGTACAGGTTGAGATGCCAGGCCTTCGTTGCATCGAGTTCCGGTTTGGCTTTCTGCTGGTGCGCCGTATCGCGGGCCTGAACCGTGCGGTACGCCTTGCGAACGTCGCTTACTTCCAAGGTCGCGTGCTGCGAGTTACCGAACTGCTCGCGAGATGGATACGGATCGCCTGCAACCAGTTCGAGAAAATCTCCGCGCGAACCAGGCACGCGCAACTCTACGCGGGTTTCGTCTCTGTCCGCCACGGCAAAACCGAGTTTATCCCGGTAGAAGGCCAGGGTGCGCTCCACATCGGTGCGATTCACCACGATGCCCGCCCGCAGCAGGTGGTTTGAAATGCGCGGAGCATCGGAAAACTTACCGCGCCCCTCCGCCTGGAGCGAAAGCGGCAGATAGTCCGTGAATTCCATATTGCGCCCCTGCGGGGTCATCAATTGCACCGCGCGCGTGCCGTCACCGCCCGGCGGCCGCATGGGCAGCGGCTGCAGACCGCGCTCGACGAACTTTGATACAGAGACTCGGCGCTGGCCGTCACGAGCGAAATGTGCGTCATGCGTTCGTTTTCGCCCGGCTTCAGGTTCGGCAGAATCTCGATATATTGATCGTCATTCACCTTCAGGACAATGAGGAAAAGCGATCCGTCTTTCTTTTTCAGATCAAAGCACTGCGGGAATCCTAAAACGCCGGTGTAGAACCCCCGAGCTTTCTCGAGATCGCTGACCCGAAAGGTGACGTGACTGATACCGTTCAGCGGCAAGTCCTCCGCGGCGGGCAGTGGCTGGGAGGCCAAGAAAAGCGCCGCCGCACCGGCCCACGCCAAAAATAAAGGAGTGTATCTATCCATCTGCTAACCTATTGTTTTAGCACTCAGCGAGCGCTGAGTAGGAGTGTGTCATGTCGATGAATTGTGAACTGTGCGGTCGCGGACCGCAATTTGGCCATACTGTCAGCCACGCGAATAACAAAACGAACCGCCGCTGGAACGTGAATCTGCAAAGCGTCCATGCTGTCGTTAAAGGCGCGGGGAAGCGCCTTCGCGTCTGCACTTCCTGCATTCGCAGCGGCAAAGTACAAAAAGCCCCCCTCAAGTAAGCCGTCCGTCACAAGCCGGAACGTGCGCGAATTGGCGTTCGCGATACCCTCAAAAGGATGCGCCAGGTGGATGCTAACGAGGTCGGTGCGAACCAAATTGCCCGGCGCCTAGGCAAGTCAGGCGTTGCATTCCTGATCGCGCTGCTGCTGTTCCTCAGCTTTTACTTGCTCGGCAAGGCGGTGCTGGCGGCCATTACAATGGTGGCGCTGGTCCCGCTCGGCGCAATCGTTATCTTCCGCGTACTCAGCTACATACAGCGGCATTCGCTGTGGAGCGTTCGCAACCGGCTGCTGTTCGTCTACGGCCTCATGGGTGTGCTACCCATCATGCTTCTCTTCATCCTGGCAGGTTTGAGCGTGTGGGGATTGACGAACGATCTGGCGATTTATCTTGCCACCTCCGCCCTGGACCGCCGGCTTGAATCCATCGGCGGCGCGGTGAACGGTCTGGCCGCCATGTCGCCCGAACAGCGTCTTGCGGTCGCGCCCGAGATTGAAAAAGGATTTAACCAAAGCTTTCCGGGGATCCGCATCTACGTTACAGACGAGAACGGCGATCACAAGTACCCCACCGGAAGTCCCGCGCTGAACCTGGCCACCGGCTGGAAAGATGCGCACGGACTTCTGGTCTGGCAGGAACATTTCTACGGCTGGTCGCACCGGAAGAGCCCACAGGTTGAGGTCACGGCCCTTGCGCCTCTCACCGATAAGTTTATCGACGAACTGGTCCCCAATCTGGGAACCATTACGCTTCTGGCCGAAGGCCGTGAAAAAGCGCAGGCGGGTTCGCTGACAATTCACCTGCCGCCCGCAGTTTCGACGTTTGATATTCAATTGGTGCTGCCTTCGACCGTGCCGCATTATCACCTGGATGTTCCCAACAAAACCTTCGATGGTTTTCTATGGGTCCATTCGCGGCCTTCAGCGGTTCTCACCAGCTTCTTCTCGAAATCGGAATTTATCAGCGGCACGCTCTATATTTTGCTGGCGACCGTCGCCATTCTGTTCCTATTGGTGGAACTGGTGGCGGTCATCATCGGAGTCCGTCTTTCCCGCAGGCTCACGGGCGCGGTAAATCAGCTCTATGAAGGAACGCGCCGCGTGCTGCTGGGCGACTTCGGCCACCGCATTCCGGTTCGTACGCAGGACCAGATCGGTGAACTGAGCGAGTCCTTCAACCAAATGACGGTGAATCTCGAGCGCCTGTTCGTGGTGGAGAAAGAAAAAGAGCGCCTGCAAACGGAGCTTGAGATCGCGCGCGAAGTACAAGGCCAGCTGTATCCGAAACGAGCGCCCCCCATGCGCGGTCTCCAACTCACCGTGCGGTGCGATCCCGCGCGAATGGTCTCCGGCGATTACTACGACTATCAGGAGATCGCGCAACACAAGCTGGCCTTTGCGATTGGCGACGTGGCCGGTAAAGGCATTTCAGCCGCGTTATTAATGGCGACTTTGCAAGCCGCGCTGCGCGCTCAAATGGCGCAGTACCTGCCGACGCACGGCAACGAATGCAGCCAGCTACCGGATATAGATGCCGCGCAAGTGGTCTCGAAGTTGAACAAGCAGATTTACGCCCACACATCACCCGAGAAATACGCCACGTTCTTTTTCGCGATGTTCGATGAGCCCACGCACACTCTGACCTATACGAATGCCGGACACTTGTCTCCGCTGCTGCTGCGTAACGGCGATGTCATTCCGCTCGATTCGAATGGCACCGTTGTCGGAGCGTTCCCGTTCTCGAAGTACGACGAAAGCTGCATCATTTTGGAGCCCGGCGACTTATTGATCTGCTACACGGACGGCATCACGGAGCCCGAAAACGCTTATGGCGAGGAGTTCGGAGATGCGCGCATGGTCGATTTGGTAAAGAAAAATGCACATCAGGACGATCAGGAAATCATCCGCCTGGTGCTGGACGCCGTTCGAGAGTGGAATGGCAGCCCGGAACTGCATGACGATATGACATTGCTATTGGCGCGCCAGGTTCAGCGCGCATGAAGGTGCTGACCGCCGCTGAGATGCGCGAGGTAGACCGGCGCACTATCGAGCATGGCATTCCGGGATTGCTCCTGATGGAGAATGCCGGCAGCCGCGTGGTTGATTTCCTGATCAAAACATTCGCGCCGCTTGACGGGCAGCGCGTAGTGGTGATCTGCGGCAAAGGCAATAACGGCGGCGATGGATTCGTGATTGCCCGCCAGTTGTTCACCCGGAAGCTGTGCCGTGAGCTGACCGTTGTGGAGTTGTTTCCAGCCGAAGCGCTAACCGGGGACGCCTCGGCGAACCGGCGCGCGCTGGCCGCCTGTGGCTGCCCGATTTACTCCGCATTACCGAACGAAGCCAATGTCGCAACCGTGGTCGTGGACGCCATTCTCGGCACCGGACTTTCCGGTCCCGTTAGCGGTCCGGCGCTGGATGCCATCCGGATGGTGAACCAATGCTTCCCGCTGGCGAAAAAAGTCGCGGTCGATATCCCGTCCGGCCTGCCATCCGACGAAACCAAGCCAACCGGCGAATTCGTACGCACCGATTTCACCGTTACCTTCACCGCTGCGAAACGAAGCCAATGTCTTTCGCCCATTTACGAGCATGTCGGCAAGCTGGTAGTGGAGCCTATTGGCACGCCACACGAATTTTGCGAAACGAACCCAAGCTTCTGGCTCAATCTGACGGCGCCCGATGATATAAGCCACTTATTCGCCAAGAGACCAAACGATTCCAACAAAGGGATTTATGGTCACGTCCTGGTGGTAGGTGGTTCGTTCGGTAAAAGCGGAGCTCCCGCCATGGCGGGATTGGGCGCGTATCGCAGCGGCGCCGGGCTCGTTACCGTAGCCATCCCCAAGAGCACGCTGCTGGCAGTCGCGGCTGTTCGCCCGGAGTTGATGACCGAGCCGCTCGAAGAACCGCTGGACCCGGGGCGGGTGCTTGAGCTTGCGCGCAAGATGACGGTTCTGGCGATAGGCCCCGGCCTGGGGTCGGGCGCCACCCAAGTTCGTTTCGTAAAACGTCTGTACGAAGAAGCCGAGGCTCCCGCCGTGATCGATGCCGACGGACTGAACGCACTGGCGGGTTCCCTGCCCCGTACCGGCAAGGTCCGGATTTTGACTCCGCATCCGGGCGAGATGAGCCGCCTGACGGGGAAATCCACCAAAGAAGTCCAGGCCGCCCGCCTGGAAATCGCACGTGAGCTGGCGGAGCAAAGCGGCGCGACCATCGTGCTCAAGGGCGACCGCACGATTATCGCCTTTCCCGACGGCGAAACCTGGGTCAATCCGACCGGCTCACCGGCCATGGCTACCGGCGGCACGGGAGATATCCTGACCGGCATGACTGCGGGTTTGGTCGCTCAGCATCCGAAGGATTGGAAGCGCGCGGTAGTGGCCGCCGTCTGGCTGCACGGGCGCTGCGGCGAACTCGCGGCACAGCGTTGGGGCGAACAGGCAATGCTCGCCACCGACCTGTTGGATTTCCTACCCGAGGCGATGAATGAAATCCGTCCGGCGCTTTGAAACGCACTCGGACGAGGAAACCCGCGCGCTGGGCAGGGATCTGGCGCGGATTCTGCCTGAGCGAGGCGTGGTGTTGCTGATCGGCGATTTGGGCGCGGGCAAAACGACTCTCACCAAGGGCATCGTGGAGGGCCGCAATGCGGCATCAGCGGACGATGTATCAAGCCCAACTTTCACGCTGATTCACGAATACGGTGATCCGGTGAAGGTGTATCACGTAGATCTTTACCGGCTGGATACGGTGGAAGAGGCGGGCCGGATTGGCCTTGAGGAATTGTTTGACCGGCCCGCGCTTACGTTAATTGAATGGGGCGAACGTTTCCCCGAACTGCTGCCCGCCGAGCGGACGGAGATTCGTTTGAAGCACCTTACTGAAGACGATCGCGAAATCGAAGTTTCGTTTTCAAAAGCAGCAAGCTGAGAAACCCGAGCGCACCCAGAGCTAAGCTGGCAGGCTCCGGCGCGGCGAGGAAATCGTTGAATGCGGCATCCGCGATAAGCGCATTCGCGGCGGTGGTGGGGTGGTCGCCATCCCAGAACAGATACGCATTGGGGTTTCCACTGATCCCTTGCGCGGGACTCGTAATGTTCGTAAAACCAAAGGCTCCCGGATTGGCGGCGATGCTCAGAAAGAGCGAGTTCACGTCTACTCCGATGACGTCTATACCCATCCCGCGTAGTTTCTCCACATTGAGCGACCATTCGAAATTGTAGGCAGCGGACGCCGCATTGAGAGCGGCCACGGCTCCCGGACCGGCGGCTAAGGCATCCGGAGTCAAGCCAAGCGGCGGCAGGTTCAGCCACATAAATTGCTTGCCGCCCTGGGCTGCCAGCGCGAGGATATTGTTGTATTCGTTGTCGGCCGCGGTAAAAGGGCTCACGGCGCTGGCCAGGTCATTGGATCCCGACCAGATCGTGTAGAGCGCGGTGGCCGAGGCCACACCTCCGTGCTGCAGACTGTAGATCCCAACCTGATCGCTAGTGAAAGGAACTTGAGTGAACGGAGGCACCGGAGTAAACAATGGATTGTGTCCGCTCTGCGCCGAACCCACGGCATAATTCGTACCGCCGGCGAGAAATGGAGTTGGGCCGGCAACGCTTATCTTCGCGGCAAACTGGTCTACCCACAGACCGAGAGGCCCGCCAGGCGGGACAGCAGGAGTCGTGGCCGGTCCGTCTGTGAAGGCGTTCGGGGCATAGTTTCCAGGAAGGACGCCGCCCAGTGCGATGGCGGCATTTCCGTTGTCCGACAAGCTATCTCCAAATACAATCAGGTCACTTACGGAGCCAATCGGCTTTGCCAGCAGAGCAATTGGCGATAAGAGGCAGACGAGCGCGGCGGAGCGGAGTAAAGACATGTATAATGCACCTCTGAACAGCCTCCATAGTATACGGCATAAAATGCGTGTTACGTTGGCCGATTAATGAGGAAAGTTGCGGTTGAATCAAAAAAGCCCTGCAGAACTTCGCGCGCCGCGGGAGGCAGATTCGTCTCGTCCAGCGCCGCGGTCATCAATCTCATCCAACTCTCGCGCGCGGCTTGATCGATCGCGAAAGGATTATGCCGCATGCGTAAGCGCGGATGGCCGCGTTCCTCAATATAGGTTTGCGGACCGCCGAAGCGGTAAATCAGAAAGCCTCGCATGCGCGCTTCGGCCGCTGCCAGGTCACGCCCTCGATACATAGGACCGAGAATGCTATCGGAGGGCACTTGCCGGTAGAAAGCCGCAACCAGGCGCTGAAAGCCATCCTGCCCGATGGCGGCATAGACGTCTTGTTCTTCCATAAATTACATAACCGCCTGAAGTTCGCGCCAGTGCTTGCCCTGCGATTTGGCCACCGCGTGGCAAGTGATTTCGCCCTGATAGGTGTTCACGCCTTCTTTTATAGCCTTACTGTGTTCGCAAGCGGCTTCGAGGCCTTGATTCGCCAGCGCCAGGAGATAGGGCACGGTGGCGTTCGTTAATCCGAAGGTAGAGGTATGAGGCACGGCGGCAGGCATGTTCGATACGCAGTAGTGCAATACGCCATCGACGGAGTAAACCGGATCCGTATGCGTGGTGGCGCGCGCGGTTTCGACACAGCCGCCTTGATCGATCGCGACGTCGACAATCACGGCGCCTTTTTTCATTGTAGAGATCATTTCGCGCCGCACGATCTTGGGGGCGGCCGCACCCGGGATTAACACCGCGCCGATGACCAGGTCGGCGGCACGAATGCTATCCCGGACAGTATAGATGTTCGAAGCGAGCGTTCGAATGGAACTCGCATACACATCGTCGAGCTCACGCAGGCGATCGAGATTGCGGTCGATGATGGTTACATTGGCGCCTAATCCGCAAGCCATCTTGGCGGCGTTGTGACCGACGACTCCACCGCCGATGATCAGGACGTTGGCGGGAGCAACACCGGGAATGCCGCCCAGGAGAATGCCTCGGCCGCCGTTCGGACGCTCTAGATATTGCGCGCCCACTTGAACGGCCATGCGGCCGGCCACCTCGCTCATGGGCGTGAGCAAGGGCAGCGAGTGATCGTGCTCGCGTATAGTTTCGTAGGCAACGGCGCTCACCCTCGCTTTGATCAGTGCGTCAGTCAGACCGGGCAACGGGGCCAGATGGAGATACGTGAAAAGAATCAATCCCGGCCGGAAGAATTGATATTCGGCAGGCTGCGGTTCCTTGACCTTTACCACCAGGTCGGCCTTGTTCCAGATTTCGGCGGCGTTT
Organism: Bryobacteraceae bacterium; assembly: GCA_035316385.1. Taxonomy (GTDB): domain Bacteria; phylum Acidobacteriota; class Terriglobia; order Bryobacterales; family Bryobacteraceae; genus Bog-105. The sequence continues at coordinate 16,220 of DATHIZ010000444.1, forward strand.
TGCAGGACCAGCGCCCCGGCCTCGGCGTATTCCTCGTCCGGGATTGAACTTCCCTCACCGGCCCGCGTCTCCACCAGCACTTCATGGCCATATTCGCGCAAGGCGATCACCATACTGGGCACGCAACCTACGCGCGTCTCGTGATCTTTGATTTCTTTCGGGACGCCAATGATCACGGGGGATCTCCTTTTTTTGCATTCCTATTGTGGCTTGCTTGCAGGCGGCGTATCTACGAGAATTGCGGGCGGCGGAGTGGCCGGCGGCAAACTCGACGCCGGAGGCGGTGCGACGGAGGCGCCATCGTGCTTAGGACCAAGTCCCAGACCCGCGAGCGTACGCGCACTGATTTTGCCGTCGTTGGTGAGACTTTGATCCACCTGAAAATGCTTCAGCGCCTCCGTGGAATCATCATTCCAGTCACCGTTGGCCTCGCCTTTGAAATAGCCGCGATCCTGCAGCGCCTTTTGGATTTCCTGATAGCGATCGGAATCGGGGCGCTGCTGATAGAGCGGCTTGGGGGGAGCCGCGCTGCGGGCACCGCCAACCCGGCGGCCACGCACCATACGGCGTGAAGCAGGCGGCCGCGTTTTCACGGCAGTTGTTTTTAACGGAGACTTGCCGTTAGTGTTCGTGGAGGCGGGCGGTTTGACACTCGTTCGCGCCGGGACGGAGCGGCCAGACGTGTTGGATTTGGGCTTCGCCGACGTTGATTGGATGGGTTCGGCCGGAAACGCGATCAACGCCGTTGCCATTACCGCCAGCGCGAGGACGCATCGCATGTAACTATCTAATTTTAACATCGTTGTTGCAAATGGTAGCTCCCACTGTGAGATAATGTCGGTGCGATGACTTCGTACGCGGTTAGCTTTTTTTGGTTTCGGTTCTGGCGTTCGCCAGAGTTGTGCCGAGGGGTAGCCACGCGAAGCTAATTAGCTTAATCGGTTTTGAAAGGGCCCACTCGGAAACGAGTGGGCCCTTTGTTTTTTGGTATGGGCATAGAATTAGGACACTCGTGAGGGGAAAATGATTATCTCAATGAAACGTCATGCGACGAAAACGGAAATCGATGCGGTTTGCGATCGGATTCGCGAGTTCGGCTATAAAGTTCATTCGATAGCGGGGGAAGAGCGCTGCGTGATCGGCGTGGTGGGCATGGGTGACGTTACCGCTTGCCTGGAATCGCTCGAAGCCATGCCGCAGGTGGAGAACGCCGTGCGCATCTCCGCCCCTTACAAGTTTGTGAGCCGCGAGTTCCGCGCGGCCAAGTCGCAGGTTAAGGCGAACGGTGTTGAAATCGGCGGCGACGAATTTGTCATGATGGCGGGTCCTTGCTCGGTTGAGAGCGAGAAGCAGATTTTGGAAACGGCGCAGTTTGTGGCCGGACATGGCGCGAAGTTTCTGCGCGGAGGCGCGTTCAAGCCGCGCACGTCGCCCTATGATTTCCAGGGCATGGAACTGGAAGGCCTGAAACTGCTGGCGAAGGCGAAGCGCGAGACGGGCATCGGCATCATTACCGAAGTGATGAGCGACCGGGATGTGCAGATGGTGGCCGAATACGCGGACATTCTGCAGATCGGCGCGCGCAACATGCAGAACTTTTCGCTACTGAAAGAATTGGGCAAAGCGGGCCGGCCGGTCATGTTGAAGCGCGGCTTGAGCAGCACCATTAAAGAACTATTAATGTCGGCCGAATACATTGTGGCGCACGGAAATCCGGATGTAATTTTGTGCGAACGCGGCATCCGCACCTTTGAAACCGCCACCCGCAACACCTGCGACATTACCGCCGTCGCCGTGTTGGACGAACTTTCACATTTGCCGGTAGTACTGGATCCGAGCCATGCCACCGGCAAGCGCAGCCTGGTGCCGCCGCTGGCACGGGCGGGCGTGGCCATCGGCGCGGACGGCATTATCGTGGAAGTTCATCCCCATCCGGAAAAAGCGATGAGCGATGGCGCGCAATCGTTGACCTTTGAGCAGTTTGCAAAGATGATGCAGGACTTGGCCCCGTATATCGAACTGTGGAAGGCATCGCGCTTGGCGGAACTGGCGGTGGCTTAGGCTGCTAGTGGGTAAGCCAGCCGTGAAGACTGCTTTGGCTTTCCTGGCACTGGCTGCAGCCGTGGCGGCGGTGCTATTCGGAGTCGATTATTACCGGCACCGCTTTGTGCGCTCAAACGCCGGCTTGGTGCAACTGCTGCCGCCCGGGGACCTGACCACGTTTTTCGCGGATTTCACCCTGTTGCGGCAAGCGGACATGCTCCGGCTGCTCGCGGGGGTGAAGCCGGCCGATGAGAAACAGTACGCAGAGTTCGTCAGCCAGACGCAATTCGACTATCTGCGCGATATAGAGGGGCTGGCCGGCGCCTCGGATGGCGATCAGCTGTTCTTCGTTATCCGGGGCCGCTTCGATTGGGGCAAGTTGAAGCAATACGCACTGGCGCACGGCGGCGTTTGCCAGCGGGATTACTGCACGGCTCCCACCAGCAAACCGGGGCGCTGGGCGAATTTTCTGCCCATTCAATCCGATGTGATCGGATTGGCGGTGAGCGCGAATGGGACTGCGGCGGATTTGCTGAGGCCTCCCGGACGCCGCTTGCAGGAGCAGCCGCCGGACGATCCGGTGTGGGTTAAGCCATCCCGGAAATTGATGAAAACTCCAGCAGATGTGCCGATGGCAGCGCGGATTTTCGCCATCACCCTGCAATCCGCGGAATCGGTGGTGCTGTCTCTGGGAGCCGCTAGCAGGGGCGCAGCCGTGCGGCTTGATGCCGGATTTGCAAATGAAGCGACGGCGGAAGCGACGCGCAACCAGATGGAGATTCAGACAAAGATGCTCAAGCTGCAGTTGACGCGCGAACAACAGCAGCCGGGCCCGGCGGATCTGGCGGGCGTGCTTACCGGCGGAACATTTCAAGTGGTCAACCAGCATGTCATAGGGGTGTGGCCTGTGCGGCAGGAATTGCTCCGGGCGCTGGAATAACACAACTTTTCCGGCAAGCGCGAGACGTGCCCGCGGGGTTGAACTAACCTAGTAATAAGCACCTAATGTCAACCAGTGTTTTGGAGCCTCCCCAGGTTGAGGAACTGTATCGCAGCTTAGAGGAGAAAGTAAGGGCACTCCGTCCCAAAGAAGATTTGGCCGGGCTGGACCTCGCCTATCGCTTTGCCGCGGAGCACCACCGGCAGCAGAAGCGCAAGTCGGGCGAACTGTATATTACCCACCCACTATGGGTGGCGCACATTCTCGCGGATATGCAGATGGACCTGGTTTCCCTGCAGACGGCGCTGCTGCATGACATCCTGGAAGATACCATTGCCACGCCGGAAGAACTACGCGAGAAGTTCGGCGAGGATGTGCTGCGGTGCGTGGATGGCGTCACCAAGCTGAGCAAAATCAGCTTTGCGAACCGCGACGACCGGCAGGCGGAGAGCCTGCGTAAGATGCTGCTCGCCATGACCAGCGATATTCGCGTGATCATAGTCAAGCTGGCGGATCGCTTACACAACATGCGGACCATCTCGGCGCTGCCGTCCGAGAGACAGGAAAGCATCGCGCAGGAGACCCTCGACATTTATGCGCCGATCGCGCACCGCCTGGGAATGGGTAAAGTGCGCGGCGAACTGGAAGACCTCGCATTCAAAACTCTGCAGCCCGACGCGGCGGAGGACCTGATGCGCGAGATCGACGCCAAGCGCAGCCAGCACGAAGAATTGCTGCGCGAGCTAAAGAACCAGATCGAGCAGAAGCTGCAGAACGAGGATGTGGCGGCGCGCGTCCAGGGCCGGGTGAAGCGCGCCTACTCGGTGTACCTGAAGTTGAAGCGGCAACGCATCACGCTCGACCAGGTCTACGACGTGCTCGCCGTGCGCATCATTACGAACTCGGTGAAGAATTGCTACGCGGCGCTGGGAGTGATTCACAACGAGTGGCATCCGATTCCCGGACGCATCAAGGATTTCATTGCGATGCCGCGGCCAAACCTTTATCAATCGCTGCATACTTCGGTAATTGGGCCGGGCGGAGTGACATTCGAAGTACAGATCCGCACGGAGGAAATGCACCGCCTGGCCGAAGAAGGTATCGCGGCGCATTGGAAATACAAAGAAGGCAGCAAGGGTCCGGGGGCCGACGATCAGCGGATTGCCTGGCTGCGGCAGCTGGTGGAATGGCAGCGCGAGATGAGCGATTCGGGAGATTTTCTTTCGACGCTCAAGGTAGACCTTTACTCGGAAGAAGTCTACACATTCACTCCGCGCGGGCGCGTGATCGTGTTGCCGCGGGATGCCACGCCGATCGATTTCGCATACGCGATTCATAGCGATGTGGGTAACACCTGCGTCGGCGCGCGCGTGAACGGCGCTATTAAGCCGTTGAAAAGCACGCTGCGCAACGGCGATGTGGTGGAGATTTTGACCCAGGCCGGCCACCAGCCTAGCCGGGACTGGCTGGCGGTGGTAAAGAGCACCCGGGCGCGCAATAAAATTCGCCACTTAATCAATACGGTGGAGCGCGCCAAAGCGGTCGAGATCGGGCAGAAGTCGCTCGAGAAGGAAGCGCGCCGGATGGGCCTGAGCATGGGGCGCATTTCGCAGGACGATTTGGCGTCAGTGGCGACCGAATATGGCGTCAGCAAAACAGAGGATTTATACGCGGCGCTAGGGTTCGGGCGGTTTTCGGCGCGGCAGGTATTGCAGAAGGTTGCGCCCGAGGAAGCAGCCAGCGCGGACGCCGCCGACGCCACGCCCGCTCCCGTTCGGACGCCGCACCAGCAGCCGGGTTCCTCGCTTGGGGATGGAGACCTATCGATTGACGTAAAGGGCGCGGACGATGTGCTGGTCTATCGCGCAAAGTGCTGCAACCCGGTGCGAGGCGAAGGAATTATAGGCTACATCACCCGGGGCAAAGGCGTGGCGGTACATTCCTTGCAGTGCTCGAACGTGCAGAAGCTGATGTACGAAGCCGAGCGCAAGATTACGGTGGAATGGGCCCGCAGTGCAAGCGAGCCGCTGCCGGTGAAAGTGATCATTTATTCGGACGACCGGCCCGGTATTCTGCATCAGCTTACGTCGGTATTGAGCGCGGAAGCATCGAATATACGGAGCCTTGAGACGCGCGAAGACGAGAAGCGCACGGATGATAGCGCGGTGATTGAAATTACCATTGATGTCCGGGATAAGAAGCAGCTGGAACGGGTGATTACCGCGTTCCGGCGAATTCCGGGCGTGCGCGATATCGAACGCATGCAAAGTACGTCTTAAGGAACAGGCAGCGAATGCAAGAAGAACTGGAAACACCGGCGGCCTTTGCCGACCCCGAACATATCGCGATCTCGAAATCAACAGGCATCCAGATCGATTGGCGCGACGGCCACCATAGCGACTACACGCTGGCCTATTTGCGTGATGAATGCCCGTGCGCCACTTGCACGGGAGCGCACGGCACGGAGCCTCAGCCCTCAAATTACTCGAAGCCCGATCCGTTCCAGATGTACAAGGCGAAACTAAAGATGGATTCGGTCGAGGCGGTGGGATCGTACGCCGTACGAGTGCATTGGAACGACGGGCACAGCTCGGGAATTTATTCGTTCGACCACTTGCGGAGGATTTGCCCGTGCGCCGCCTGTAAAGCTGTCCGGGAGTAAAGCTGAGCGCGCGCCTTTACAGCAGGCGGAAGTTTACTTCAACCTGGGCGGCGGTCGGTACCGCGTGGCCACCCTTCATGCCGGGCCGGAAGCGCCACTTCATGACCGCTTCGATGGCTTTTTCGTCAAGACCGAGGCCGAGAGGACGGACGACGTGCACATTACGCGGTAGACCGTCGAC
>DATHIZ010000445.1:0-3099 GCA_035316385.1 Bryobacteraceae bacterium
TGCCTTTTGAAAGAAATGTCGGGCGCGAATGCATCTCGCCACGACCGGTTGGTCAGGCACAGTTCCGGGCGACAACTCCGGTGCATAGCGCTGAACCCAACGCCAAATTGTGACGTGGTCAACGTTAAGGTGGCGCTCCACCACCAGTTCCTCAAGATTGCGAAAGCTGAGCCCGAACCGCAGATACCGGCGAATGCACAGTCCGTTGAATAATGCCGGTCGGGCTCGTTTCATGCGGCAACAAGCCTATCAGAGCACCAGATCAGATTTGCAAACACTCACAAGCAAACTGCCTTGGGCGCGCTGGAGGGACTGTCGGAGCAGCGCGGCGGCAAAATCCCCGCTCCAGCCCTACTCCAAACGGTAGTTCGGAGCTTCCTTAGTAATAATCACGTCATGTACATGGCTCTCGCGCAAGCCCGCCGAAGTCACCCGCAGAAACCGTGCATGCAACTGCAGCTCCGCAATAGTCTGACACCCGCAGTACCCCATGCCCGCACGCAACCCGCCGATCAATTGATAAGCCAACTCGGCCACCGGTCCCTTATAAGGCACGCGGCCCTCGATCCCTTCAGGCACCAGCTTCCCGTTCGAAGCCTGCGAGTAGCGTTCCGCTCCACCTTGCGGCATGGCGCCCATCGAGCCCATTCCGCGGTAGCTCTTAAAAGTCCGGCCCTGGTACAGAATCGTCTCTCCGGGGCTTTCATCCGTGCCCGCCAGCAGGCTTCCGATCATCACCGAATCGGCCCCGGCCGCGATTGCCTTGGTGATATCGCCCGAATACTTCACGCCGCCATCGGAAATCAACGGCACGCCCGCCTCGCGCGTTGCACGCGAACACTCCGAAATGGCGGTGATCTGCGGCACGCCCGCGCCGCTCACCACGCGTGTAGTACAAATCGATCCCGGCCCGATGCCGGCCTTAATCCCATCGGCGCCCAACGCAATCAAATCGCGCGCGCCTTCGTACGAAGCCACATTGCCGGCCAGCACCTGCACGTCCGGCATCTTCCGCTTCAGTGTCTTCACGGCATCCATCACCCGCTGGCTGTGCCCGTGCGCCGAATCCACCGCCAACGCGTCCACTTTCCTGCGCACCAGCTCTTGCGCCCGCTCCAGGAAGTCGCCGGTGGATCCAATCGCCGCCGCCACGCGCAAACGGCCCTGCGAATCTTTCGCGGCATTAGGATACTTTAACTTTTTCTGAATATCCTTCACCGTGATCAAGCCTTTGAGCACATACTGGTCATCTACTACCAGCAGCTTCTCGATCCGGTGCCGGTGCAGAATCTTTTCCGCTTCTTCAAGCGTTGTCCCCACCGCCACCGTGATCAGATTCTCTTTGGTCATCACATCGGAGATGGGCAGGTCGTAGCGCGCTTCGAACCGTAAATCACGATTGGTCAGAATACCCACCAGCTTGCCGTTTTTTGTCACCGGCACCCCCGAGATGCGATACCGGCTCATCAATTCCAGCGCTTCGGAAATCTTCCGCTCCGGCTCGATAGTCACCGGATCCACAATCATGCCGCTCTCGCTGCGCTTCACGCGGTCCACTTCTTCGGCCTGCCGCTCAACCGACATGTTCCGGTGAATGATCCCGATCCCCCCTTGCTGGGCCAGTGCAATCGCCATGTGCGATTCGGTCACGGTATCCATCGCCGAGCTGATCAGCGGAATCTTCAGCTCGATCTTGGACGTAAGACGCGTCGTCGTATCGACTTCAGCAGGTATTACGTTGCTGTGTGCGGGTTGGAGAAGGACATCATCAAAGGTGAGTCCCTCAGGAATTACCTCAGGAAGCATCGTGTTTCTTCATCGTAACAAGCAGTACCGCCGTTACGTACTGACTTTCGCTTCGAAACCCGAATAACTTCCAGCATCGCCGCTATAATTGAGGAATACGTGAATCAGGTCGGCCGCTATCAGATCCTTAACGAACTCGGGCGAGGAGCAACGGGCATCGTTTACAAAGCGCTGGACCCGACCATCGGCCGCACCCTCGCAATCAAGTCCATTCGCCTCAGCGATCTCGGCGCTTCCGGCCCCGAGGGAAAGCGCGACCTTCGCGAGCGCCTGTTGCGCGAGGCGCAGTCTGCCGGCAGTCTCTCGCATCCCAACATCGTCACCATCTACGACATCCTCGAAACCGATGATTTCGCGCATATCTTGATGGAATACATCGACGGGAATTCTCTGCAGGAATTATTGCAGCGCGGCGCTGTTCCCGGCTACAAGGAATTGTGGCAGTTCCTGCGGCAGGTCGCCGATGCCCTCGATTACGCCCACCGGACTGGAATCATACACCGCGATATAAAACCCGCCAACATCCTCATTTCGAAACAGCAGCCCGACGGCAGCCGCGTCGCTAAAATCGCCGACTTCGGTATTGCCCGCTTTGTCTCCCATGACCCCGCTCAGGCCGGCGGCATGATCGGCACCCCCAACTACATGTCGCCCGAGCAGATTCAGGGCTTGGCTGTGACCGGAGCGTCTGACCAGTTCGCGCTCGGGACAATCGTGTACGAGTTGCTCGCCGGAGAGCGACCGTTCAACGCCGAGGCGCTCCCGTCGCTTTTCTATCAGATCTGCAAGCAGAACCCGAAGCCGGTAGAGACCGCAAACCCGTCGTTAAACAAGACCGTCGGTAAGGTAATGAACCGTGTCCTGGCGAAAGACCCGCAGGACCGCTACGCTTCTTGCAGCGACTTTATCGGAGCGCTCTCCATAGCCCTCAGCGAAAGTCCAGGCTGGTCTCGCTCCCCCGCCAAGCCGGCTGCCGGCGAAACCCGGGCGCCGGCTGGAGTTGGCGTCCCCATACCAGCAGCGCCGGCCATCCTCCCGGAAACCGCCGCGCCAGCCATAGCCGTTGCCGCAGTGGCCTCTGCCTCTGTCGCCCCCAGGAACCTCAAAACAGAGCCGGCTCCATCCGTTGCCCCCCCACCGATAATTCCGCCACTCCCGCCGCCCACGCCTCCACGGCAAAGTGCGCCACAGCAAAAAAGTGCGCCACCGCCCATTGTTCCGCCACCGCCGCCACCCGCCGAACCCCGGCCCAACCCGGACATCCTGTCTGGTTGGGAGCGAAGGGCGCAGCGC
>DATHIZ010000446.1:0-3546 GCA_035316385.1 Bryobacteraceae bacterium
AGGCGAACGTCACATACTTCAAGTACGCGGCCTTCCCGTGATGAAGACCGTGTACTTGAACGATCAGCGAAGGCTCGGGAGGATTCTCAGCAGTGAACTCACGGAAGTCGAAAGTAGCCAGTGTACCGGTCATCCAACTCCACGCGTCATCAATGTCGATAGATATCCATCCTACGCCCGGGAACGGAGACGTTTGGCGCGCCAGAAGAACGCGAGGCCGCCTAACGTCAGAACGGCCAGCGGTAACGACGCCGGCTCAGGAGAGAGAACCAGGAATCCACGAATTTCACCGGCTGTGTTAGTGCTGGTATGGATATTAAAATAGGCTTCGTCGCTGGCTAATCCGGCCAGCAAGGCAGCCTCAGCCCCCGCAAGTGATCCTTGCGCGGTTACGAAGGCAGGGTTGTAAGACGACGCTGCCGTTAGGTCAAACAGATGATCGTAAGTTCCACTTGTCGTGCCACTGGGAAAGCCAGTGAAAGTGGGCGTAATGGTCGCTACTCCCACGTTCCCGAATCCCGGTGTCGCTGTACAACAGTGGATATGGGCCGCTGTATTCCCCGCAGTTAAGCCTGAGAATATAGCGTTGACTGCCATCGTGTTTGCGATGTCGTCGATCGTTACGGTCGCGAAACCGGTTCCCGGGCTTCCAGTGGGCGGTTCTTCCGTTGCTCCATTTAGGTTTGCAGTGTACACGATGGTGCTGGCAAACGCTGCTTGCGTTGTCAATAGCGCGGCAGCCAGCAAAGGTAAAAATTTCAAAATGCCTCCTCTCCGGAACCACCTGGCTGGCGGAACCGGTCAAGAAAATTATATCCCTAAACAGGACAGGTATATGCCGTCCCGCGACAGTCAATACACCCTTTATCGTGAGAGATTGGTTTACCGTAACATTTGGAACGGTGCTTGTGCTACTCCGATGAACCGCGGACCGACGCCTGAACCGCCTCAGCAGCAAAGGTTTCGAGTTTAAGAAACTTCGCAGCCTCATGCCATGACTTCTGCACTAGAAATTCACATTTCATTGATATCCTTCCTCGCAAAGGGAAATAATGACTGTTCAAAAAACCGCAAGCGTGCTAGCGGGGTTTTTACTGGCCGGCGCACTACAAGCCGCACCAGATTTTGTAAACGGGTTTACAATTCCGGGAGCAACCGGCGACAAATACGGGACCAGCGTCAACGACGGCCGGATCGGTTTCTTCTCGGACATCTATTACGATGCGTTTAGCGGTAACTGGTTGGGCCTTTCCGACCGTGGTCCAGGGCGGCACGCTCAACTACGACACGCGCGTACAACGCTTCACGATCGACATCAACCCCAACACCGGAGCGATCTCCAACTTCCAGATCGCCGACACTATTAAGTTCACCAATAACGGGGCGCCGTTGAATGGAATGGCCCCGAGTCCCACCAAGGTGCTGGGAAATTCCTTCGATCCTGAAGGCATCGTTGTCAGCCCAACCACCGGTCACTTTCTGGTCTCTGACGAATATGGACCTTCGGTGCGTGAGTTCGACCGCGGTGGAAAGCTCGTCAAAACATTTACCACGCCCGCGAATCTGATTCCGCGCGATGCCACAAATGTTCCGAACTTTGCCGATGACACGGGCAACGTGGCCGGAAAAAGAACGAATCGTGGCTTCGAAGGTTTGGCGATCAGCCCGGATGGAAAGTATGTTTACGCCATGCTGCAAAGCGCCACGCTCGACGAAGGCGCTGGCAATGGATCCGTTAGCCGGATTGCGAAGTTTGACGCCGCAACCGGGCAGGCTGTCGCTCAATACGCCTACCAAATGGAGGGTGCCAGCCAGGGACGCGGTATCTCGGCTCTGACCGCGATCAACGATCATGAGTTCCTGGTTCTCGAAAGGAATAATCGCGGCGTTGGCGTTGGTGCGGACTTTGCCACCGCTAACAAAAAGGTTTATCAGATCGACATTGCCGGCGCGACTGACGTCACATCCATCGACCTCGACGCGCCAGGTGCGGTTTACCTAAAGTCGCCAAACCGGCAACCGAATATCTCGATCTTGCGGCTAACCCGCTTGCCGCGCTTGGCAACAAGACGCCTGAAGAGATGGAATCTGTTGCGTTCGGCCCTAAATTGAGCGACGGAAGTTTCTTCCTGCTGACCGGAATCGACAACGATTACAGCGTGACTCAGAATGCATCGGGCCTACAGTTTGATGTCTATTTCCGATTCACGGACGCCGATCCTTACGCTACTTCCATTCAGTGTCCATTGGGTCAAATTACCGGCTGTTTCGCGACTTCGGACGGAAGCGCCGCCAACCTGAACGCCGAATATTCGTTGCTACCCGGCGTCCTTTACGGGTACAAGGCGCCCCCCTCCGACTTTCCTGCCTTTGTGGCGCCAGTCACTGTTCCCGAAGCAACAACCTTTTCGTTTCTGCTCGCCGGCCTGGTTGGACTTGGGGTCCGTAAGGTTTTGCAAATGCCGGACTGTCCAGGGGTGGCCGCAGCGGATCTTCTCCGGATGCCTTTTATCTCTGATTCAACTGGTAAGCCGTCTTTTCAGCAACTCTGGCGACCATCGTTCGAGGCAAAAAGCGAACGCCGAAAGCGGTCATGCGAACCATCCATTTTCCAGGGATGACCACCCGCTTCCCTAGATCAAACGCGCGCAGCGACTCTCGGACAATTTGTTTGGGATCGTCCATCTTACTCTGAGCGATGCTTGGCCGTTTGTCGGCAAAGAAGGCAGTGGCGACAGGGCCAGGGCACACGGCGAGGACTTGTACACCTGTTCCATCCAGTTCCTGGGATAATGCTTCGCTGAATAGAAGTACAAACGACTTTGTCGCCGCATAGATGTTTGCCCCTGGCAGAGGCTGAAATGCTGCACTAGACGATAGATTAATCACGCCGCCTTTTCGGCGGGCGACCATGTCCGGCAGGAATGCATAACTGAGCGCCACAAGAGAGGAGACGTTCAAAGCGATCTCCTTCTGCTGCTCTTCGAGAGGGGCGTCGAGAAAGCGTTCGAAGATACCGGCGCCAGCGTTGTTGACGAGCAGATCGACTCGGATTCCCCGGCCCTTGATCTCACTTACCAGCCGATTGACTTCCATTGGCTGGGCTAGATCCGCTGCCAGAACCACGGTGTCGATTCCGTACTTACTCTGCAGGCGCAGCGCCAGCATCTGCAACTTCTCTTCAGAGCGAGCGACTAGGATCAGAGTGCAACCTCGTTCGGCAAACTGTTCCGCGAATGCCTCTCCCAACCCGCTCGATGCGCCGGTCACTAGAACGACCAACCCTTTGTAGTGAAGCATCATTTCCTCCCGGTTACACTGGCAATGATGTTAACGGTATTAACATTCGAGGAGATGTCTGACGCCGAAGGAATGTTTCAGAAAATCAGAAGAAGTGAAGAAATCGAAAAAGGATTCCTACCATCATCCCGATTTGAGGAGCGACCTGGTAAAAGCCGTTCTGACGCTGGTGCAAAAGAAGGGCGCTCGCGGATTCTCTTTAAACGAAGCGTCCCGTTTAGCAGGCGTGAGTGTTGCCGCTCCCTA
>DATHIZ010000447.1:0-13957 GCA_035316385.1 Bryobacteraceae bacterium
GCACCAGCCTGGTGATCGGCTTCGGCGGCGGCATTGTGACGGATGTCAGCGGTTTTTTGGCGGCAGTCTTTATGCGCGGCGTGCCGGTGCTGCAGATTCCCACCACGCTGCTGGCGCAAGTGGACGCGGCCACCGGCGGCAAGACCGGCGTAAACCTGGTGAGCGGGAAAAACCTGGTAGGAAGTTTTCATCAGCCGCAAGCCGTGCTAATCGATCCGGACGTGCTGTCGACACTCCCGCAACGCGAATACCGCGCCGGCCTGTTTGAGATTGTCAAATGTGGAGTGATTCGCGATAGCGGCCTGTTTGCGCTGCTGGAGCGGCGGCCCGCGGAAGTACTGTCCATGCAGCCTGGAGTTGTGGACGAGCTGATCGCCGCGGCAGTGCGAATTAAGGCCGAGGTGGTGAGCGCCGATGAGCGCGAAGGTGGTTTGCGGCGCATTTTGAACTTCGGGCACACGGTAGGGCACGCTATTGAGGCGGAAACCAAATATGTGCGCCTCCTGCATGGTGAGGCAGTCGCCTGGGGCATGCTGGCGGCTACACGCTTGGCGGAATTACTGGGCATGCTGCCCGCGGCCGACGCGCGGCGCATCGCGACCGTCATTGGCCACTATGGACCTCTGCCGCCCATTGGCGACCTGGACGAGGAGCACCTGCTGGCGCGCCTGGCGAGCGACAAGAAAACGCTGCAGGGCAAAGTTCATTTTGTGCTGCCGGTTTCAATCGGTGAAGTGAAGGTAATCACTGGAGTCGATTTGGAGCTGGTGCGCGCGGCCATCATCGATTCAATCAAAGGGACATCGTGAACGCCGCCGAGGGCACTACACCGCCGGGAACTTCGACCGAACAACAAGCGGCACGATGGGTGCAGGGTATGTTCGCGGACATTGCGCCGCGCTATGACTTACTCAATCACTTACTCTCATTCAATATCGACCGCGGCTGGCGCAAACGGTTACTGAAGAGCCTGGGTCCGGTTCTGGAACGCCAGAATGCTCGCGTACTGGATTTGTGCTGCGGAACAGGCGATGTGCTGTTAGATCTCGCTGGCGCGGGAAAGGCCGCGGTGATCGGCGCGGATTTCTGCCACCCCATGCTAGTGAGCGCGCGCAAGAAATCTGAGGCAAGCGGTTTTCGAGCGCGGTTGATAGAGGCGGACGCCCTGGAGTTGCCGCTGGCCGCCAACTCGGTTGACGCAATTTCGGTAGCATTTGGCTTTCGTAATCTGGCCAATTATGGCGCGGGCCTGACGGAGTTATACCGCGTGCTGAAGCCCGGCGGCATGCTCGCGATTCTGGAATTCTCCCATCCGCCGGGTTTGTTTATGAAGATTTCCTACGGTATTTATTCCAACGTACTGTTGCCGTCAGTAGGAGCTTTAGTGTCCGGTTCGAGAGCTGCGTATAGCTATCTGCCGGAGTCAGTTCGCAAGTTTCCAGGCGCGGAAGAATTCAGAGTTATGCTGCAACATGGCGGCTTCTCCGAGACCAAGTTCGAGTTACTCACCGGCGGCATTGCGGCGTTACATACGGGCATCAAACAGCCGGTTGAAACAGTGGGTTAATTAATGGATTAAATAGTGGGCCGGGAACGAGCGGCGGCAAGAGCGCGGCCGATCTCTTCACGCAATCCGAGATTGCGAACCAGCCGAAGTAAGTAGTTGGGGTGCAACCCCAGCAGCCCTGCGGCTTGCTTGTAATCGCCCTTGCCCTGCACATACGCGTCGATAATCGCTTCGCGCTTAGCTTGGCCCACCGAACGGTGATACTTGGTGTCGGTATCGCGCGGCGCGGCTTCCAGCAGTGTTTCCGGCAGATCTTCGGGCAGCACCCATTCGGAAAGACCCAGCACCACCGCGCGCTCCATGGCGTTTTCCAATTCGCGCACATTGCCGGGCCACGTATACTGCTTGAGCATTTCCCGCGCCTCGGCCGAAATACCGCGCACCTGGCGCTTGCAGCGATCGGCGGACCGTTTCAGAAAGTATTCCGCCAGTTGCGGAATGTCTTCTTTACGGTCGCGCAGCGCGGGCGAATCCAGAGTGACTACGTTCAGGCGGTGATATAGATCTTCGCGGAACTTGCCGTCGCTCACATCGGCCGTGAGGTCGCGATTGGTGGCAGCGACGACGCGAATATCCAAAGGGTACGGTTGCGTGCCGCCTACGCGCTCAAACTCGCGCTGCTGCAAGACGCGCAGCAGTTTTGCTTGCAGCCCGGGCGCAAGTTCGCCTACTTCGTCTAGAAAGATAGTGCCGCCCTGCGCCAGTTCGAAACGCCCCTTCTTCAGCGAGATGGCTCCGGTAAAGGCGCCTTTCTCATGGCCGAACAGTTCGCTTTCAAACAACGTCTCACTCAGTGCCGCGCAGTTCACCGCAATAAACGGACGGTCGCGCCTGGGACTTTGTTGGTGCAAGGCGCGGGCTATCAGTTCCTTTCCGGTGCCGCTCTCGCCGGTAATCAGGACCGTGGTGTCGCGGGGAGCCACCCGTTCCACCAAATCCAGGAGACGCCGAAGGATGGGGCTATCCCCGACAATCCCGGTATTAACGGCAATCTGCTCCTGCAGTAATGCGTTTTCGGCCTTGAGCGTCTCCACTTCGTGATTCGCTTCAAACCCGATGGACGCCAGCGATGCGACGGCGGTGAGCGTTTCCAAATGCGCCGTCAAATGCACCGCTTCGCGATCCTGCAAGCGCACGATCAGGGCTCCGCCTAGCGTTCCAGCCGGATAGAAAGGGACGCCCACCATGCGGGAGCCGCTGTCATCAAATGCCCCCTCTTCGCACACGCGCAGGATGGCCGGCACAAACTCGGCCTTGCGCGGAGAGGTGGATTCTTCGCACCGGCTGAGCAGTTCCGCCAGCGTAGTCCCCAGCAGGAGAATCCCCTCTTTCACGGGAATCAAGTCGCCGACAAGGCGCAAAATTTGATTCTGGAGCAGCCTGTTCTGGGCCTCGCCGGCACTCCCCGCCAAAGCCCGGAACAGGAACACCAGTGAGCAGGCGGCCAGCAGAACCGGTTTGGTGTCGGGCGCCGCATGGGTATCCACGGCATCCATGCCGCCCTCTCCGGAGCGGAACATCAGAATGGTCTTGCCGATGCCGATTTGATCTCTATCTTCCAGCCAGCGCTCCGCCGAGCGCATGCCATTTACATACGTGCCGCTGGAGGTCTTTAGATCAGTGACCAGGAAGCGATCGCCCTGCTGGCGGATCTGGCAATGGCGCCAGCCGACGTCCGGCTCGCTCAGGACTAATTTCGAATTCGGCGCGCGGCCAATGAGGATTTCCCCCTGGCTCAAGGCGTGGCGGGCGCCAGCCAGCGGACCGTTAATAACAATCAGTTCCGCGCTCATCTTGTTATGGATAACCACTGAGTTTAGCGAATGCGGCGTCAAGCCGGCTGCAGGGTAACCAGCTCTTGCGCCTCTTCCGCAAAAAACCCTGCCTCTTCTCCGCTACCATCCAGATCCAGAAAGCGCGTGTCGAGGAGGCGGCCGGTTTCCACTTTGCCCATCGCCGACAAAAGCGTTTCTTTCAAGAAAGGATGGTCTTTCTCCATCCCGGCGAACAGATCGCGCAGCGTGCGGCGAACGGTCCCTGTCTTTTGTGAACAACCGCACGGAACAACGGGAGCACCCAGGCTGGCGGCATAAGCCCGCGTGAGGTCTTCGTTGACGTAGACCAGCGGGCGAATCAGCCGGAACTCGCGCTTGCTGGACCAGGTGACTGGCGGCAGGGCGCTGATGCGGCCGTTAAACATCGCGTTACGCAGAAACGATTCACAGAAATCGTCCGCGGTGTGCCCGAACGCGATGACGTTGGCTTTTAGGTTGCGGGCAACGCTGTATACGGCGCGGCGTCGAAAACGGCTGCACACATCGCAGCCATGATCCGGCTGCTCGGTCAGCAAATTGAGCGACGGCGTGTCCTCAACGTAAGTCCAATCCACGCCTCGCGCGCGCAAAAACGCGCCTACGGGATGAATGGGCGAGAGGAATTTGCCTTGCTCAATGGTGAAGGCGCAAACCGTGAAATCGATGGGCGCGCGTTTTTGCAGCAATAGCAGCGCTTCCAGCATGGTTAGCGAATCTTTACCGCCGGAAACGCCTACAGCCACTCGGTCGCCATCGCGGATCATGCGGAAGCGGCCGATGGCTTCACCTACTTTGCGCAGAATAGTTTTCTCGATGTCCACTTTTATTCACGATACAGGAAAGGACCTGTAAATTATTCCGGACTTTTATCGTCTAAGCAGAAATGTCGATCATGCACCCCGATCATTCTGTCGAGACCACCGCGCAACAAAAGGGTTGGTGGGGCCGGACCTGGCACTCAATTTGGGATCCTATCAAGCCAGGCAGGGAAGCGGGGCGTGGAGCTTATTGGGCGGCCCTCGCCGCGGTAGTCTGGGCGGCGGTTGTTGGCGGCCTGAATGTGAAGTCAGGGTTCGGGCTTTGGGCTGACTTTTTCTTTACATTCGTCATTGCCGCCCTGGGCGTTCCGCTGGCCGCGCTGGCGGTGGCGCTGCTGCTGACCATCTTCCGCCATCTACCCCGCCTTCTTTCCGGCTTTTTCGTGGGAGCGTTCCTGGCTATCTCGCTCCTTTGGCAGAGCTCTTACGGCTATTGGACGAGCGGCCTGCTGCTGCTTTTGGAGTGCATGCTGGGAGCGGCGCTGGCCACAATCTTGTTTGGCGGCTTGCGGTATGCATCGCGGGCAAAACGCATCGTTACAGTGGCCATCGCGATTTTGGCATTGGGCGGTAATGTAGCGTTGCTGCGCTTCTTTCACAGCGACGGAATCGACGAGGAATTAATTCAACTCGACAAAGATCCGGCGCCTCTTCCCGAGAAGCTCAAGGCGGCCAACCCCAGCGAATCCGGTCCCTATGCCGTAAAGACTCTGTTTTACGGAAAGGGAGACGATCTGCGGAGGCCCGAATACGGGAAAGCAGTGGCGATCCACACCGGAACCATAGATGCTTCCAAGTTCTTCAAGGATTTCAAAGGCTGGAAAGCGTACGTCCGGCGGCTCTACTGGGGATTCGGCATGGATAAACTGCCCATCAACGGGCGCGTCTGGTACCCGGAAGGTCCAGGACCGTTTCCGCTGGTTCTGATCGTGCACGGCAACCATGGCATGAGCCAGTTTTCAGACCCCGGCTACGCCTACCTGGGAACCCTGATGGCCAGCCGCGGCTTCATTTTTGCTTCGATAGATGAAAACTTCCTCAACAGCGGGCTCTATCATGATCCGCCCAAACAACAAGCCGTGCGGGGCTTGATGCTGTTGGAGCACCTGAAGACCTGGCACAAATGGAACGAAACTGCGGGAAACCCGTTCTACAGGAAAATCGACGTGAACAACGTCGCGCTGATGGGGCACTCGCGAGGAGGCGAAGCGGTAGCCACCGCCGTGCTGTTCAACAAGTTGGCTTATTATCCGGACGATGCGACTATCCAGTTTCATTACGGTTTTCCCATAAAAGCGATCGTCGCCATTGCTCCCGTCGATGGCCAATATAAGCCGGCCGGCCAATGGCGTTGGATTCAAGACGTCAATTTCTTCACCATTCATGGCTCGAACGATGGAGACGTCTCCAGCTTTCAAGGAAGCCGCCAGTGGGACCATCTCCGGTTCAGCGGCCACGGCGATTACTTCAAGTCGGAGCTATATATTTATCGCGCCAATCATGGGCAATTCAATACAAGTTGGGGCCGGACCGATCATGGCGCACCCGGCAACTGGTTTCTCAATCTGCAGTCGCTCCTGCCGGGGGAGGACCAACGGCGCATCGCCAAGGTGTACCTTTCCGCATTCCTCGAAGCGACGCTGCACAACCGGCGGGAATATGTTCCGCTGTTCCAGGATTACCGAACGGTTCGTGATTGGGTGCCGCGCACGCTCTACGTGAACCGTTATCTGGACAATTCCAACAAGGTGATCAGCGATTTTAGCGAAGATGCCGACGTCATAACCACAACCGCGCCGGGGGGCCACGTGCAGGCGAAGGATTTCTCGTTATGGCGTGAGGCGAAAATCCCTTATCGCAATGGCGACCGGGACTACAACGGCGTATTTCTAGGCTGGAACCGCACGCACGACAAAAACAGCAAGATCCCGCCGGCGGCAAGCTATTCCATCGAACTTCCACCCGCGCTCGCCGGCGATTGGAAGCTCAACAAGCAGTCGGTGTTGACGATGTCGATAGCGGTGACGGATGAGACCGCGCCACCTGCCGGCAAGAAGAAGCTGAAAAATAAGGACGTGGATCAAGATGGCGACGACAAGCCGGCGGCGACCGACTTCACGATTGCGATGGAAACGCAGGATGGGACGACGGTAAAGCTGCCCGTGAGCCGTTTCAACCTGCTGCTCCCCCCTCTAAAAGTGCGGCTCACCAAACTGGAGCGTTTAGACAAATCGATGTACAAAGAGGAGTCCGAGCCGGTTTTTCAGAGCGTATTCGCCCCCTTAACGGCATTTGCGCAGCAGGACCCGCGCTTTGATCCGGCGAAGTTAAAAACGGTACGCCTGGTATTCGACCGGACGCCTTCGCGAGTGATCATTGTCAGCGCGGTCGGTTTTAGCGAGCCCCCGCGATACAATTGAGAGGCCGAACCGTAAACGAATCGCAAGAGAGCGTTGAATGAACCCCAACAGCCAAGTTCTTCTCTCCGTTGGCATTCCCACGATAGCCGTGCTGGTTGGCATCCTGGTCAACAATCGACAAATTGACGCCCTGCGCGCGCACCTCGACGACAAGATCGATACGCGGTTCAACGCACTGCAAGAGATGATGAATGCTCGCTTTGCGGTCGCGCATGAAGCGCTGCGGCGGGTGGAAGGTGTACTGGACGCACGCCTGAGCCGGCTCGAAGAAGAGCGCGGGCGTTAGAGCCCTTGAACGCCAACGACTAAACTGGTTATTGGCGTAAAAGCTTATTCTCATCCGGCTTACTAGCGCGTGCGGCTCAGGCTGAGCCGTGACGGTTGGAAAGCGGTGGGTGATCCGTCTGCCTCCGGAAACTGAAAACTAGTACTGATTAACCCGTTGTGAACAAATCAATTGAAAAGCAGAATGGCCCCGAGCTCCTCCTGCCATTCGGACTGACCTTCCAAGACCTGCATACCCGAGATGGCCTGATGAAGCTGGATGGCTTCTTCCTGGCGAGCCTGCAGCAGAATGCGCCGGCTCTCGCGGAACGCCTGGCGGCCGCGCGCCAAGCGCCGCCCGCGCCGCACACCAAAGCCGGGTCGGAGCTGATCATCGAACTAGCTCCGTATGTCGAGGATTTTATTGGTGAGCTTTTCGCTATTGAATCCGATCTGGCGCGGTTGCAGTTGCGCCACTCGGAACTGGCGCCTTTGTACGCGGTAAAGCGTAAGTTTGTGCAACGGAAAGCGCTTACCGGCTACACGGTGGAAAGCGCCAGTGAGATCGACGGTTTTGCATTAGCGTCCGAACTGGAAGCATTGCTGCTGGAGCCGCTCACTGAGTTGAGCTTCGCGGTGCACGTCGCGCGCTGGCTGGAATCGGAGCCACTGCATGAGCGGCAATTGAAGCTTGCGGCGCAATATACGGCCTGGGCCACGCTCTCGCCGCAAGGCCAGGCGAAGCATAAGCACGGCGTGCTGTTCAAAATTCCTCACAAACTGGATGCCCATCACCTGGTTCCCGTGCAAGAAGTTGTAAGCGGCGACCTGGTGCGGATTGAGCTTTCGCGCGACCATTGGCGGCATCGCGAAGGCTTCCAATTGACCGATGCCGGGACCAATCTAACCGGTGCCTTGGACCAGGCGCATTACTGCATCAAGTGCCACAACCAGGCAAAGGACAGTTGCTCTACCGGCCTGAAAGAGAAAACGGGTCAGTATAAATCGAGCGTCTTCGGCGTGCCTCTGGCCGGTTGTCCATTGGACGAGAAGATCTCGGAAATGAACGTCGTCAAAAGCGACGGGAATGCCATTGGCGCGCTGGCTATTGTGGTGATCGACAACCCCATGGCGGCTGGAACCGGACATCGCATCTGCAACGACTGCATGAAATCCTGCATTTTTCAGAAGCAGGAGCCGGTCGACATTCCGCAAGTGGAAACGCGTTCGCTCAAGGATGTATTGGAACTGCCATGGGGCTTTGAAGTTTACAGCCTGTTGACGCGCTGGAATCCGTTGAACTTTGCGCGTCCGTATCCGCGTTCCGACGCCGGCTACAAAGTGCTGGTGGTGGGGTTGGGACCAGCCGGCTTCACGCTGGCGCATCACCTGATCAACGACGGCCACACGGTGGTCGCGGTAGATGGCTTGAAAATTGAGCCGCTGCCGGCTGAGATTTCCGGCGTGGATCCGCACGGCCGGCGTTCGGCGTTTAAGCCGCTGCGGGATGTTACCGAGATTTACGAGCGTCTGGATGAACGTGTAATGGCCGGCTTCGGCGGCGTGGCCGAGTACGGCATCACGGTCCGCTGGAATAAGAATTTCTTGAAGGTGATCCGGCTGCTATTAGAGCGGCGCAGCGAGTTCAGCATGTTCGGCGGCGTGCGCTTTGGCGGCACCATGACGGTAGAGAGCGCCTTCGAGATGGGTTTCGACCACATTGCGCTGTGCGCGGGCGCGGGCAGGCCGACCGTGATCCCCATGAAAAACGGCTTGGCGCGGGGTGTTCGCCAGGCTTCGGATTTTCTGATGGCGCTGCAATTGAGCGGAGCGGCCAAGACCGAATCGCTGGCCAATTTGCAAATCCGTATGCCCATCGTCGTCATCGGCGGCGGTCTGACTGCGATAGATACTGCCACGGAATCGCTGGCGTATTACGTGGTTCAGGTGGAGAAGTTCCTCAAGCGCTACGAAGCCCTATCCGAGGACTTAGGCGAAGACCAACTGGCGGCAAAATGGACGCCGGATGAAGCGGAGACTGCCCGCGAATTTCTGGCGCATGCGCGCGCCATTCGAGCGGAACGTAAAGCGGCGGCCCGTGAAGGCAGGCAGCTGAACTTGATTGCCTTGCTGAATGAGTGGGGTGGATCCACCGTGGCGTACCGGCGCCGCATGATCGATTCCCCGAGCTACACGCTGAACCACGAGGAAGTCGCTAAAGCCCTGGAAGAAGGCGTGCGCTTTGCCGAGTGCCTGGCCCCGGAAGAAGTGGAAGTGGATGCGGCTGGCGCAGCGGCGGCGCTGCGCCTGGAGAAGCAGCGGTTCGACCCCGCCACCGGCAAACTGTCGCCCACCGGCGAGAAGGTTGTCCTTCCGGCACGAACGATCCTGGTGGCGGCAGGAACGCAGCCCAATACGGTTCTGGCACGCGAAGACGAGCTTAATTTTTCGCTCGACGGACGCTATTTTCAAGCCATAGGCGAGGATGGCGAACACGTAAAGCCGGAACGCATTGCCAAGCCCGCGCATCCGCAGGTTTTGGTTTCGCTGCGTCCGGACGGACGCGCGATCAGTTTCTTCGGCGATCTGCATCCTTCGTTTTCGGGGAACGTGGTAAAGGCCATGGGCGGCGCCAAGCAGGGGTATCCCGTGGTTTCGCGCGTCCTGGCGCGGCGGCAGGCGCAAGAGCCGGCCCCAGCGGCATTGGTGGCGCGGCTAAACGATGAATTGCGAGCGGTCATCAGCGAAGTGATTCGGATCACTCCCACCATCCTTGAGATTGTGGTGCGAGCGCCTATCGCCGCGCGCGCCTTCCAGCCTGGGCAGTTTTACCGCCTGCAGAATTATGAGACGCTGGCGCCGCGGACCGAGGGCACGGTGCTGGCGATGGAAGGCTTGGCGCTCACCGGCGCGGAAGTCAAACGCGACAAGGGAACGCTGTCAACAATCGTTCTGGAAATGGGCGGCTCTTCCGATCTGTGCACGCTGTTGAAGCCCGGCGATCCTGTCATTCTGATGGGTCCTACCGGCACGCCCACCGAAACGCCCGCTCACGAGACCGTGCTGCTGGCTGGCGGAGGCCTGGGCAACGCTGTCCTTTTCTCCATTGGACAGCAACTGCGCGCTTCGCATTCGCGCGTGGTCTACTTTGCCGGGTACAAGAAGATTATTGACCGCTACAAAGTGGAAGAGATTGAAAAAGCTGCGGATGTGGTCATCTGGGTTTGCGACGAGGCTCCGGGCTTTACGCCCGATCGAGTGCAGGACAGCGCATTTGTGGGCAATATCGTCGAGGCAATGGCGGCCTACGGGCGCGGTGACCTGGTGGCGGAACCGCTCATTCCGCTGAACACCGTGGACCGGCTCATCGTGATCGGCTCCGACGGCATGATGCGCGCGGTACAACAGGCCCGGCATTCCGTGTTGCGGCCGTATTTAAAGCCGGATCATCACGCTATCGGCAGTATCAATTCGCCCATGCAATGCATGATGAAAGAAATTTGCGCGCAATGCCTGCAGATGCACAAAGACCCGGTAACCGGTCAGGAAACGGTGGTATTCTCCTGCTTTAATCAGGATCAGCCGCTGGATCATGTAGAGTTCGGCAACCTGCGCTCCCGTTTGTCTCAAAATGGCGCGCAGGAAAAGCTGACCAAACTTTGGATCGACCACTGTTTGCGCACAATTGGCGCGCGCCCCGAACTGATTACGCAATAACCGGCGGCTTTCAGCTAACCGGCTGATGGTTTGCCAGTCTAACCAGCAGCCAGATGGAATGGACCGACGCCGCGGCAGCCGAAGCAGCACGACTTGGTGACCAGCATGCCTTTCGTGTATTAGTCGAGCGGCACAGTCACGCGTTATTTCGTTTGGCCTATCGTATGACTGGCAACGAACAAGACGCGGAAGACCTGGTGCAAGAGACTTTTCTTCGCGCGTTCAAACAACTCAAGAATTTCGATGGCCGGGCGGCGTTCGGCACCTGGCTGCACCGCATCTGCGTGAACCGCTCTCTCGATTCGCTGCGGGCGCGCAAAACTCGCAAGGAAGTTTCGCAGCCCGTGGCGGAGGATGCAGTGAATTGGCTCGACCGGGTGGCCACCCCGCAGCCTTCGCCGGAGCGTTTGACCCAGAGTGGCGAGATTGCCGGTTTGCTGGAGCCTGCACTACAGCAGTTGAGCGAATCCGAACGAACGGCCTTCGTGCTGCGCCACTACGAAGGGCAGCCCATTGAAGAGATTGCACAAACGCTGGGAGTGCGGACGAACGCCGCCAAACACAGCGTATTCCGCGCGGTTCAGAAGCTGCGCCGGGCTTTGGAGCCGGCGTGGGGAGCGGCCAAATGAAGCATTTCAACGAGGAAGAACTGGTGGAAGGCTACTACGGCGACGGGCAATTGGACGCGCATCTGGCGGAGTGCCCCGAGTGCCGCGCGCGCTTCGCGGCGTTGAGCGAAATGCTGGATGCAGCTCGGAATTATCCCGTTCCGGCAAGATCAAGCGAATATGGCAGCGAAGTCTGGGCGCGGCTGGCTCCGCGGCTTCCGCGGCGAAAACGCTGGTTTCGGTCATGGGGGTTCCAATGGGCCCTGGCGCCGGCCTTAGCGGCGTTGTTGCTGGTGGCATTCGTGGCCGGCCGGTTCGCGGAACGCCATAGTTCAGACAGCGCTACTGTTCCTGCTGGAACCGGCATCTCGGAAAAAGCCCGCGAGCGGGTGCTGCTGTTGTCACTCAGCGATCACCTGGAGCGATCGCAGATTGTGCTGGCGGAAATTGAAAATGCCACGCCTGGCAGGGATGAATTCAGCAGTGAGCGCGACCGCGCGCACGAACTCCTGGGCGCCAACCGCCTGTTGAGACAGACCGCCACGCGCCTGGGAGATGTGGCCGACGCGGCGCTGCTGGATGAATTGGAGCGGGTGCTGCTAGACGTCGCCAACAGCCCGTCCACGATTGAGGCCCGAGATCTGGAACGTTTACAAGATCGCATTGGACACGAAGGATTGCTATTCCGCGTTCGGATTACTTCCACGGATAGCCGCGAAAGAGGACAAAAATTATGATTCGAAAAGGCGTATTATTGATTGCCTTGGCGGGTCCGCTGGTGGGTCGGGAATTCATACCGCGGGACCAGGCTAAGGACTTTCAGGCTCAGAGTTTCCAGGCGCGGCAAGTCGGCCGCGAGGACTCCGAGTATCAGCGCGGCCTTAGTGAACTGGACGCGCATGAGTGGGACAAAGCCATTGCGGCATTCGATGCGTCGGCATCCCGCAAGGGCAGTGCGACCGATGCCGCGCTGTACTGGAAAGCCTATGCGCAAAACCGGGCAGGATTAGGCCAGGAGTCATTGACAACGCTGAGCCGCCTGCGGCAACTGTATCCGGGAAGCCGCTGGCTTAACGATGCGCAAGCTCTGGAAGTGGAGGTGCGGGCGCGCAGCGGAACTCCGGTGAGTCCGGGCGCGGAGACGGATCAGGATATGAAGCTTATGGCGTTAAACAGCTTGATGACTTCCA
The DNA here is from genome assembly GCA_035316385.1 of Bryobacteraceae bacterium. Lineage (GTDB taxonomy): Bacteria > Acidobacteriota > Terriglobia > Bryobacterales > Bryobacteraceae > Bog-105. The sequence continues at coordinate 12,399 of DATHIZ010000447.1, forward strand.
ATTCCGATCAAGCACTCCCGATCCTAAAGAAACTTCTCGCCGGCCCGAATTCCGACAAGCTCAAGGAACGCGCCATGTTCGTGCTGGTGCAGAATCCTTCGCCGGAAGCGCGCAAGCTTCTGGGCGACACGGCGCGCGGCTCGGTGAATCCCGACTTGCAGTTGAAGGCAATTCGCTACATGGGCATGATGGGCGGAGACGAATCGCGCAAGGATCTGGCGTCGATTTATGGTGCGGCGGCGAACGAGCAGGTGAAGCGGGCCATTCTGAAGAGTTTCATGATATCCGGCTCGCGCGGCATCCTGTTCGACTTGGCGAAATCGGAGAAAGATCCCGCGTTGCGCAAGGAAGCGATCAAGCAGCTTGCCTTAACTGGGGGCCAAGACGAGTTATGGCAGCTCTATCAGTCCGAGCAAGACGCGGAAAACAAGAAGGCCATCTTGCAATCCATGTTTTTGACGGGGAACTCTTCCAAGCTGGCTGACTTGGCGAAGACGGAAAAAGATCCCGGATTGCGCGCGTCGGCAATCAAGTCGCTGGGCCTCATGGGGGGAAACGGGCGCGGCGATGTACTGGTCTCCATTTATCAATCGGACTCCAACCCCGAAGTGCGCCGGGCGGTGCTCAATTCGCTCTTCCTGCAACAAAACGGAAAGGCCTTGGTGGACTTGGCGCGCGCCGAGAAGGACCCGCAAATGAAGCAGGAGATTTTCAAGAAAATGGCTTTGGTCCATTCGAAAGAAGTGACTGATTACATGGTGGAGATTCTCAAATGAAAGTGCTGTTGCTTCTTGTTGCGAGTGCGCTAGCGGCCTCCACGCAACCGGCAATTACGAATGCGCGGATGGAGACACGGGCATTCTCGGGAGATCTTGATTCCCAGCTTCGCGGCGTGGGGCCCTCTTGGTTTGGCTATGAGATTAAAACCATGCGCCAAAGCGGGGATGGATTCTGTAAGGGGCACGTCAGCCAGCCTGTTCATCTGGAAGGATCGGACCGCGCCGCAGTTTATTTTCGCGTGGCCAGCAACCAAGTGGAGAAAATTCAGGTCTACGCCTTGGGCTGCGAAGTGGATGCGGGCGGCCTGCCCTTAATCTGGCTGACTGGCGTGTCCGCGCAGGCGAGCCTGACGTATCTACAGAAACAGGTCGGCGGCCGCTTGGCGGATAAGGCAATTTTCGCGATTTCGCGGCACGATGATCCGCGAGCCATTGACCTGCTCATTCAAGATGCAAAAAACGAAGCATTGGCACACACGCGTTCGCAGGCCCTATTCTGGTTAGCTCAACGGGCGGGCGCAAAAGCAAGCGGGGCGATTGTTGACGCCATTGTGAACGATCCGGATACGCAGGTGAAGAAGCGCGCGGTGTTTGCGCTCTCACAGCTCCCCAAGGATGATGGTGTTCCGAAGCTGATTCAGATCGCGCAGACGCAGCGCAATCCGGAAGTACGGAAGCAGGCGTTTTTCTGGCTGGGTCAGAGTAATGATCCGCGCGCCCTCGCCTTTATCGAAACCGTCCTCACCAAATAGCGCAAACGTATTTTCGACTAGGTGTCGC
>DATHIZ010000448.1:0-23460 GCA_035316385.1 Bryobacteraceae bacterium
ATCATACGTCGTTCAGCTGGATCGGCCTGCCTGGGTTCGGCTTTATGCAAGATCCGATGGAGTATGCCACGCGCACGCACCATTCGAATATGGATGTGTATGACCGTGCGCAGGCGGGCGATCTGATGCAGGCTGCGGCGATTGAGGCGTGGTTTGTCTACAACACTGCCGTACGCGCGGAGATGATCCCGCGGGTCGCCATGCCCAAGCCGATTGCTAAAACCGAATGAGCGAGGAATTTAATGAGCCGCGCATCGCGCTGAACCGCATTTATACGCGCACGGGCGACAGTGGGCAAACTCGCCTGGTGGGCGGCCAGCGGGTGGCGAAGGACGACCCGCGCATAGAAGCGTATGGCACGGTGGATGAACTGAATGCGTTCATCGGCGTGGCCAGGGTGACGGCGGAAAGCCTGGGGCAGCCGCTTGGCACTCTGGCAATCACGCTCAAGCGGGTGCAGCACGAGTTGTTTAACTTAGGCTCCATTCTGGCGACGCTGCCCGATGACGTACACCCTAAGCAGCCGCGCGTGACTGAGAACGAAGTAAAGCAATTGGAGCGAGAGATAGACCGGGCGAATGAAGAGCTTGCACCGCTGCGGTCGTTCGTTCTACCGGGCGGCAGCCGCCTGGATGCGGAACTGCACGTCTGCCGCACGGTTTGCCGGAGGGCCGAGCGCTTGCTTGTCACGCTGTCCAAAACGGAGAGCGTGCCGGAAGAAGCCGTGCGTTATCTGAACCGTTTGAGCGATGCGCTGTTCGTGTGGAGCCGCTGGGTGAACCATGCACTGGGAGCACCTGAGACACTGTGGGAACCGAATGCCGCCGCCAGTTCCAACCCCACAGAATAAGAACAGTCATTGGCCAGCCCTTACTGCCAGCTTTCTCGGCTGGACCTTAGATGCTTTTGATTTTTTCCTGGTGGCTTTTTGCCTGACCGCCATCGGGAAGGAGTTTCACCAATCCGATGCAGCCGTGGCGCTCTCGATCGGGCTGACGCTGGCGTTTCGGCCCGTAGGAGCGTTTCTCTTTGGCTTACTCGCCGACCGGTATGGGAGACGCTTGCCGCTGATGATCGACCTGGTCTTTTATTCGATTGTGGAAGTCGCGACCGGTTTTGCGCCTAATTTCACGACCTTCCTGGTGCTGCGGGCTTTGTTCGGCATCGGCATGGGCGGGGAATGGGGCGTAGGCGCGTCGCTCGCGATGGAAACGGTTCCGGCGAAATGGCGCGGCGTGCTTTCGGGATTCCTGCAACAAGGCTACGCACTCGGCAATCTGCTGGCAGCGCTCTGCTATCTCTTCTTTTTTGATAAGTGGGGATGGCGGCCCATGTTCTTTCTAGGCGGGCTGCCGGCGCTGCTGGCCTTTTTTGTCCGCTTCAAAGTGAAAGAGTCGGAAGTTTGGGAGAAGTCCAAGAAGGAGAGCTGGGGGGAACTGGCGGGTAATATCGGAAAGCATTGGAAACTGTTTCTGTACCTGGTGCTGCTGATGACGGGAATGAACCTGGCATCGCACGGCACGCAAGACATGTACCCGACGTTCTTGCAGCGGTTTTGGAAGTTGGGAACGGTGGACCGTTCACTGGTTTCCGCCATCTCCATGGTGGGAGCAATCATTGGCGGTGTGCTGGTGGGACTGCTGTCGGACAGGATCGGGCGCCGGCGGGCGATTATTGCGGCGCTACTGACGGCGGTTTTAATGATTCCATTGTGGGCTTACGCGCCCAGCTACGGTCTGCTGGTGACCGGAGCTTTTCTCTTGCAGTTCTGCGTGCAAGGAGCCTGGGGTGTGATTCCCGCGCATTTGAGCGAATTGTCGCCGACCGCGATCCGGGGCTTTCTGCCGGGCTTCGCGTACCAATGCGGCGTTTTGATCGCGGGGCAGGTGGCGACGCTCCTGGCGATTTCGGCAAAATATGTGAGCTACGCCGCAGCCATGGCGGTTACCGCGGCCACGGTGTTTTTGGCGACCGCGCTGATAGCGGGATTGGGCCGCGAGAAGAAGGGCGTGGAACTCTGATATTGTCGCGCTGAAGATGCCCCCTAAATTGAATTCGAAAATCAAAATCCACGTTTGCAGGATTGCCGGCGTGTTGTTGTCTGGCCTCGTTTTCGCGCGAGTTATGCGAACGTGGCCGCGAGCGGATCACGGGATCTGTTATTTGGAAAGCGCGGAACAGCGACGGCGCAAAGGAAAGTGTTCGCTTATTGACTGATGCAGAGCGGCGGTAGGATCGCTACAGGTTAATTCCGACCTGCCACAAGGCGAAGCCGCATGCCTGCTTCAGGTAGAGCCAGCGCAATTGCCACTCGCTGAGCGAGCCTGCTGTTGGGCGCGGCGAACCGTAGACTTTGATGTTTTGCGATTGGAGGAGCCGCTTGGAGCGGTAGATGTGATACCCGTCGCTCACTACCACGCAGGAATGGAGGTTCATGCGGTGCATGGTTTCGGCGGCGCCGGTTAGGCTTTGGGCCGTGGTGGAGCCCAATGTTTCGGCGATAATGGCTTCCGAGGGCACTCCGTGCTTGATCAAGTAGGCGCGGCCGACTTCGCCCTCCGTGAATTTCGGATCCCCACCCGCGCCGCCGGTTGTCAGAATATAGTGGGATAAGCGTTTTTCATAGAGCATCAAAGCGTGGTTGAGGCGGGCCTGTAAGACAGGCGACGGTTTGCCGTTGTATTCGGCCGCACCAAGCACCACAATGACGTCGGCGGGCCGCGCTTCGTCAAGGGTTGATTGCGCCTTGATATCCCCGGCAAGGTGAAACAGGTAGGCTAGAAGCAGAATTGGGGACAGCAGTACTAATCCTGCAACGGCTCGCTTCATGCGGCTCATTTCGGCGCTGGCATTGCTTTATGGATAGTCTACGCCAAACCTAGCATTCGAGATCGGCAAACCAATGCAGCTCACCAGTAGTAAGAATCCGCTTTTACGTGAGATCCGCCAGGCGGCGGCGAATGGACGTCCCACGGCGGAAGGCTGGGTTGTGATTGAAGGTCCGCATTTGCTTGGAGAAACGCTGGGAAGCCGCTGGCGCCCGGGGACGGTGGTCACGACTCCAGCGGGCCGCGAACAGCATGCGCCGCTGCTGGCCAATTTGCAAGTCCAACCAATTGAAGTGCCTGCGCGGGTATTTGCGCAGATCGCCTCCACCGAAAGCACGCAGGAGATTCTGGCGCTGGTGCAGCCTCCAACGGCAAGTTGGAGAAACATGATTGATAATGAAATGGTTAGAACCGTGAGCAGTCTTACAATCGTGCTCGACGGTATGCAGGATCCGGGTAACGCAGGGACGATTATCCGGTCGGCGGAAGCTTTTGGGGCAACAGGAGTAATCCTGCTGGAAGGCTGCGTGGGGGTGGCAAACGGGAAGTTTCTGCGGGCAACGGCAGGTTCGCTTTTTCGAGTTCCGGTCGCAGCAGGCGTGGGACGGTCAGAGTTTGTGGCCAGGATGGCCGTCGCCGCAGTGAACCTGTACGCGCTAACGGCCAGCGGGGAGACGCCGGTAGCCGAAGCCGATTTGCGGTCTCCGTTCGCGCTGGTTGTGGGGAGCGAGGGTCACGGGGTGTCACGGGAAATACTGGATGCGGCAAAAGGCGTGGCGATTCCGACGAAGCGGGTGGAGTCATTGAATGCGGCCGTGGCCTGTTCGGTGGCACTATTCGAGGCGGCGCGCCAGCGAGGGAGCAACGGATGAGCCTGTTCGACGCTTCTCCTTTTCCAAGAGAGACGAACCACGTTAAGCCGGTCGTGGCCGATCTGGCCGGAAGGCCGCTGGCGGACCGCATGCGCCCGCGCACGCTGGAGGAATACGTCGGGCAGGGACATATTCTGAACCCGGGCAAGCCACTGCGCTCACAAATGGAGCGTGGACATTTGACATCGTTGATCTTGTGGGGGCCGCCGGGCTCGGGCAAAACCACGCTGGCGGCTCTGATTGCCCGGGGCAACGGGTCGGAATTTATCCCTTTCAGCGCGGTGCTCAGCGGAATCAAAGAGATCAAGGCGGTTATGTCGGATGCCGAACGCGCCCGCCGCATGGGCCATAAAACCGTCCTCTTTATTGATGAAATTCATCGCTTTAACAAGGCGCAGCAGGACGCATTTCTCCCGTATGTGGAGCGCGGCGACGTGGTTTTAATCGGCGCAACGACGGAAAACCCGTCATTCGAGGTAATTTCGGCATTGCTGTCGCGCACCAAAGTCTATTCCCTGCACGCGTTGGAGACACCGGACGTACTGTTGCTGCTCAGGAGAGCTTTGGGCGACGCGGAGCGAGGCCTGGGAAACCAACAACTTACGATTTCCGAGGCGTTGCTGGACGAAATTGCGGTTGGCTCCAGCGGCGACGCCCGGTCGGCGCTGAACACGCTCGAAATTGCCGCCGCTTTGGCAAGAGACGGCGTGATTGACGCGCAGGCGGTAGCGGATGCGCTGCAGCGGAAGATCCTGCTGTACGACAAGGCGGGGGAGGAACACTACAACCTCATTTCGGCGCTTCATAAGTCGGTGCGGTCGAGCGAACCGGACGCGGCGGTGTACTGGCTGGCGCGGATGATGAAGGCGGGGGAGGACCGTATGTACCTGGCGAGGCGGCTGGTTCGCATGGCGATTGAGGATATCGGCCTGGCTGACCCGCGCGCGGTGGAGCAGGCCATTGCGTGCATGCAAACCGTTCATTTTCTTGGGATTCCAGAAGGGGACCAGGCGCTGGCGCAACTGGCAATTTACCTGGCATTAGCGCCAAAATCAGACGCCGCCTATCAAGCTTTGAATAAAGCCAACGCGACTATCGAAACAGCGGTAGCCGAACCCGTGCCGCTGCATTTGCGCAATGCGCCCACGCGGTTAATGAAGGAAATGGGTTACGCCAAGGGGTATAAGCATGCGCATAAAGAAAGCGATGCGGTGACCGATATGAATTGCATGCCCAGCTCTTTAGCCGGCACTGAGTTCTATCAGCCGAGCGGGCGGGGGTTCGAACAGCGCTTGGGCGAGCGGCTGGAATGGTTAAAAAAGAAACGAATTGAAACGCATACGGAGAATTAATCTTCGAATATGCGAAGTCATTGGTAAGCTTTATAGATCGGAGTTGGTAAAAATTGTGTCCGAAACTTCAATGACTCTGGGCCGGCGCCTTGAGGCTCCGGAGATCAGCAATACGGAGCGGCGCCGATCAAGCCGTTTTCCGATTGAGCGAGAAGTTCGCTATAAGACGCTAAACCAGCGTGCTGAGATTCTTGCGGGCAATGGCAAGACGCTAAACATCAGCAGCTCGGGTGTACTTTTTACCTCTGACCATGATTTGGCAGTGGGTACGCGGCTAGAGGTGTCCATTAGCTGGCCAGCGCAGTTGAATGAGAAATGTCTACTCAACTTGGTAGCACGCGGGCGGGTAACCCGGCATAGCAAAGGCCAGTTGGCGCTGCAAATTCAGCAATACGAATTTCGCACGCAAAGCAGACCAGGCAAAGACAAATAGCGCGCGATTTCCTGAATCGACGGGGCGATTTAGGCATATTCGCCGTGATATCTGGGCTACCATGACGATATCGTGAGTCGCCGCCTTGCCTTTTTTGCAGCCACGCTAATTTTCCTGGCTTTGCTGGCGCTCATGGTCTGGCAAGGCTCCTTCAGCTTTTCGTTCAGCCCGTCCGATCCGCGCGAGACCATCCTGCTCTGGGCGGTGGATACCGTCATCTTTCTGCTGGCGGTCACCCTGGCATTCATGCTTTTCCGGGTAGGCGTAAAGCTATACCTGGACCGCCAGCGGAATCGCGAAGGCTCACGCATACGGTCAAAACTGCTCTTCGGCGCATTGGCCCTAACCCTGGCTCCGGCGCTCTTTTCGGCGCTCTTCAACTATGCGGTGCTGAATCGGACTCTGGATAAATGGTTTACCCTTCCCCCGCGCGGCATTGAAATGAACCTGAACGATCTGGACAAGTCTTACCGCAAAGAGGCGGAGGAACGCGTCCGGGCCCAGGCAAACTGGATCAGCTTGCTGCCGGAAACGCTCGATGCCGCCCGGACCGGCCGGATCAACGCGGGATTCTTCAAAATTCTGTGCGAGACCAACGGCGTCCGGGGGTTGATTCTGATGCCGCACAAGGGCGTCCCGATGATGCTCTACCAGCGTTTTAAGGTTCCGAGCGCAACCGTTTTAAATGCCGAGGCGGATGTCGTCGACAACGGGGAAAAACTGGGGAGAGTCAAGATAGCTTCCGCCATGATAGACGACCCGTGGCAAAAAGAAACAGAAATACAACGTCTGATGGATGCCTGGAAGCAACTCGGCGGCCGCAAAAAGTTTTACCACGAAACTTATTTTCTGCTGATCATGGTGCTAACGCTGTTCGTGCTTTTTTTCGCGGCATGGTCCGCGCAAATCCTGTCGCGGCAGATTAGCGTACCCATCTCGGCGCTGCTGGAAGCGGCCAAAGAAGTGCGGCGCGGCAATCTTTCGTATCGAGTCCGGGTGGGCGCGATGGATGAGCTGGCCACGCTGGTGCGGGGCTTCAATGAAATGACCAACGAACTGGAGGGGAATGCCCGGGAGCTCGAAGCGCGCCGCCGTTTCACCGAGGCCATTCTAGAGAGCATTCCCACCGGCGTCATCTCGGTTGCAGCCGATGAGCGCATTGAGCGCGTAAACCACGCGCTGGCGGGCATTTTCCCGGTCGAAGTGATCGCCTCGGCGAAGCGCTTGAGCGATCTTTTCACGCCGGACGATCTGGCCGAGATTCGCTACCTGCTGAAGCGCGCGCAGCGGGCCGGATCGGCGGCCTGCCAGCTGGATCTACAGCGCGTTTCGGCCGTATTCCACCTGGCGGTCACGGCGGCATCGCTAGAGGAGAGCCGCGGCTTTGTGATGATTCTGGAAGACACCAGCGACCTGCTGCGGGCTCAAAAATCGGCCGCCTGGCAGGAAGTGGCGCGGCGCATTGCGCATGAGATCAAAAATCCATTGACGCCTATTTCGCTGTGCGCGGACCGGATTGAGCGGCACTTGCCGCGGCTCAACATTCCGGATGAGACCCGGGCGATCCTGGAGGAATGCACGCAGACCATCCAGCAGGAAGTACAAAGCGTGAAAACGCTGGTGGATGAGTTCTCGCAATTCTCGCGCTTTCCCAGCGCGCAACTGGTTGCGGCGGACCTGAACGACATTGTGGAGAGTGCGATGGCGGTGTTCGCCGGAAGGCTGGACGGCATCGCGGTTTCCGTCACGCTCGACCGCAGAATTCCGCCGGTGCTAGCCGACCGCGAGCAAATGAAGCGCGTCATCGTCAACCTGATTGACAACGCCGCCGAGGCCATGACGGATTCGCCGGTGCGCAAGCTGTTGGTCACGACGTCACAGCCATCGCTCGACCTTGTGGACATCGCTGTTACCGATACCGGCTCCGGTGTGTCGCGCGACGATAAGGAGAAACTCTTTCAGCCTTATTTTTCCACCAAGGACCGCGGCACCGGCCTGGGCCTGGCCATCGTCAGCCACATTGTCACCGAACACCAAGGCCGCGTGCGCGTGGAAGACAACTCGCCGCGAGGAGCGCGCCTGGTGATTACACTGAATGCATTAACTGCCAGCGAACCCATGGAGATAAGACCAGTGGAGACAGATGATCTGTCCCGCGTTGAAGCGGTTGTCGAAAAGCAAACAGGGTAGCTTGGGTACAGGATGCCTGTAAGCGGACCAAAGGTTCTCATCGTAGACGATGAGGTAAATATTCGCCAATCACTGCGCGGCGTGCTCAGTGATGAAAACTACCAATGCACCGCGGTGAATAGCGGTGAGAACTGCCTGGAGGCACTGGCGCGTGAATCGTTCGAAGCCGTGCTGCTCGATATCTGGCTGCCGGGCATCGATGGCTTGGCGACGTTATCGCGCATCCAGGAACTGCCCGTAGGCACGCGGCCGGCGGTGATCATGATCTCGGGCCACGGCAATATCGAGACCGCCGTGAAAGCTACCAAGCTCGGCGCTTTCGACTTCGTGGAAAAGCCGCTCACCATCGAGAAAGTAAGCGTAGTCCTGAAGAATGCGGTGCAGCAGCGGCGCATGGACCTGGAGCTGCAAAGGCTGCGGGAAGACACGGAATGGCCTGAAATTATCGGCGAGAGCGTCCCGGTGAAAGCGCTGCGCCAGCAATTGAAACTGATGGCCGGAACCAACGGGCGGGTCCTGATCTATGGCGAGAGCGGGACGGGCAAAGAGCTGGTGGCGCGCGCCATTCATCGTTCGAGCCAGCGGGCGGAGGGGCCGTTTGTAGAAGTGAACTGCGCGGCCATTCCGGAGGACTTGATCGAAAGCGAACTGTTTGGCCATCGCCGCACGAATCTCGACGGCAGCGCCGATCACAAGATCGGCAAACTGCAAAAGGCGCACGGGGGCACATTTTTCCTGGACGAAGTAGGGGATATGAGCCTGAGAACTCAGGCCAAAGTGCTGCGCGCGCTCGATGAGCACCGCTTTGAGCCGGTGGGCGCGCCGCAATCGATTCAGGTGGACGCGCGCGTGATTGCCGCCACGAATAAGAATCTTGAAAAGGAGATTGAGCGGGGAAATTTCCGCGAGGATCTTTTCTATCGCCTCAACGTGATTCCGTTTACAGTGCCGCCGCTGCGCGACCGCGCGGAGGATGTTCCTTCCTTGGCCGACCATTTTCTGCGCGAATATACGGTGGCATATGGGCGCAAGGCGAAGACGCTGGCCCCGGACGCGATAGACGCCTTACAAGCCTATCCATGGCCCGGCAATGTCCGCGAACTGCGCAACCTGATGGAGCGCCTGGTGATTTTGCATCCGCAGGCGCGCATCGAAGTCCGGCACCTGGCGCTGGATACGACGCGCAGAGGACAGAGCAGCAAGAACGGCGAGACTTTCGGCAGCCTCCACGACGTAAAAGAAGCGGCGGAGCGCGATTATATTCTGCGCAAGTTAGACGAAACGGGTGGAAATGTAACGCGAGCGTCGGACCTGCTGGGGCTGGAGCGCAGCAACTTGTACCGGAAGATGAAGGCTTTGGGGATTGTTCCGAAGGAGTGAGGCCACCTGTGCACCTCAGCGCATCCGGTCGATTTAAAGAATGACTTACTTGATCACCGGCGCCACCGGCTTCCTTGGCAAGAAATTGATCAACGTGCTGCTGGCGCGCGGCGATTCGGTCAACTATATGGGACGCACGCAGAGTAAGCACCTGGACCCACGGGCTGCGTATCATCCCTGGAACGGCAAAGACACTCCGCCGATGAATAGCGTGCCGCGGGTAGACGCGGTGGTGCACCTGATGGGTGAGCCGATCGCGCAACGCTGGAACGCAGCCGTCAAGCAACGCATCCGCGAGAGCCGCATTGAGAGCACCCGCCAACTGGTCTCCGGGATCGCGCGCTTGCCGCACAAGCCCGCTACGCTGGTTTGCGCATCCGCGATTGGCTATTACGGCAATCGCGGCAATGAGGTGTTGACCGAAAGCAGCGGCGCGGGCAGCGGCTTTCTAGCCGAGGTGTGCCGCGATTGGGAGGCTGAGGCGCTGCGCGCCCGGGACTCTGGCTTGCGGGTGGCTACAGTTCGCACCGCCACGGTATTGGGAATGGAGGGCGGCGCCCTGCCCCGGATGCTGACGCCTTTTCGCCTAGGTTTGGGCGGCAAGTTTGGCGACGGCAAACATTGGATGTCCTGGATTCACGTTGACGATCTGATCCGGCTCTTCCGCTTTGCGGCCGAAAATGAAAATGCCAGCGGCGCGCTGAACGGCAGCAGCCCTCATCCGGTCACCAACAGCGCATTCACGCGTACGCTGGCGCGCGCCGTGCACCGCCCGGCGGTCTTCCCCGTACCCAAATTTGCGCTGGAACTGGCGTTTGGGGAGATGGCCAATTTCCTGTTTGACAGTGTACGGGTGATTCCGCAAGCCACCGAGCAAGCGGGATTCACCTTCAACCATCCAGAACTGGACGAGGCTTTGACGGAATTACTGGCTCGCTAATTTCTGGACGGTTTCAAATGTATCGCAATCGAGGGCGGTTTTATCCGTGCGGTAGCGCTTAACCCGGGCGAAACGGAGCGCCAAACCACTGACGTAGCGCGAGCTCGCCTGCACTTCATTGAAGGCCACTTCCACCACCAGCTTCGGCAGAACATACACCGTATATTTGTCGTGCGCCACTTCCAGCTTCATGAGCTCTTGCGTTTGCCACACAAGCATCTCGTCAGTCAGACCCTTGAAGGTTTTGCCGAGCATGGCGAACCCGCCTTTCTCGGCGTCACGGGCGCCGAGGTGAAGGTTGCTCAGCCAACCCTTGCGCCGGCCGTTACCCCATTCGGCGGCCAGAATAACCAGATCGAGGGTACGGGCCTGCTTGATTTTGAGCCAACTCTGCCCGCGCGCTCCGGCCGCATAGCTGGAGGCTCGATCTTTCGCCATAACGCCCTCATGGCCGCGCTGCAAAGCTTCATGCAGGAACTCTTCGGCGCGTTGGGAATCGCCGGTTACGAGATTCGGAATCAGATTCGCGGAGGGCGCCAGACGCGCCAGTTCGGCGAAACGCTCCTCTTGCGGCCTATCCACCAAGGGACTGCCGCCGGCATAGAGCAGATCAAACCAGAAGGGCGTCATGGGCAATTCGGCCTTGAGACGATCTACCTCCAGCTTGCGGCCAAACCGGCGCATCGAAACCTGGAAGGGCCGGGGGCGTCCGTCCTGGGCGAGGCTGAGCACTTCGCCATCCAGAATGACATCCGGCACGGGAAGCGCGAGCGCCGCCTCAACGACTTCCGGCACAGCGGCAGTGACCACATTCGAACCGCGCGAGAAGACGACTACGTCGTCACCAGACTTGTGCACTTGAATGCGAGCGCCATCGAGTTTATATTCAAGCGCAGCTTCGCCCAGGCTGGCCAGGGCGGCCCCGGTATCTTCGGCAGTTCCCGCGAGCATGGGCTGCACGGGACGGAAGAGCTGGATATCGAACGGCGCCAAGCCCGCTTCGCCTTTCTCGAGCACCGCGCGAGCGACCGCGCCCGAACCGCCGGCCATCATAGCTGCTCTGCGAATGCGTTCGCATGAAACCCCGGAGGCGGCGGCGAGTGAATCCAACATGATGCCTTCGAGCGCGCCTTGCCGAAGTTCGCCGCCCAGCAGCCCGACCAGAAAACGCTGCTCCTCTCGGGTGGCGCGGCTAAACAGGTCACGCAGCAAGTCACGCTTGCGCTGCTCCGAACCCGATCCTTGCGCAACGGAGATCTCGTCGAAAATGCGGTCGGCTTCGAGGATCTGGAGCGTAGCGGTCTCCGCCGCCGACGCCATGGCATTTTGCAGGGCGGCATAGCCAATTCCGATGCGGCCGTGACGGGGCGATCCCGAAAGAAAACCTACCGCCGCAGCCGCCTCCTCCGGCTGCAACTGTTTCAGCAAATTGGCCAGCAGGGCAGTTTTCTCTAGTCGCCTGGCGGTTTCCGAAATTCGTAGGGAGGTCTGGACAATACCGGCCAGTAGCATGTTGAATTTGCGTTAGAAGGTATGCGTCAGGATGACGCCGCGGTTTGAAACTGGGCGTCGATTTCGACCCGGTAGCCCGCCGCCAGCGCGTTCGTTTCGTTCGCCATGCCGACAACAGCCATGAGTTCTCCGAACATCTCTTCGGTCATACCCTTGGCGCGGGCGGAAGCGGAGTGCGAGGCCATGCAGTAGGAACACTGATTGGTAGCGCTGACCGCGAGGTAGATCAATTCCTTGGTCAGCGGATCGAGCGCTCCCGCCGCCATGATCTGCTTGATGCTCTCCCAAGTGCGGCGCAGCGTGGCGGGATGAGCCGCCAAGGCCTTCCAGAAATTGTTGACCGAATCGATTTTGCGAACCGTCATAATATCGTCGTACACGGCACGCACCTCGGCGTTTGCTTCGGCGTATTCGATCAAACCTGACGATGCCATCTTACTTCTCCTATCGAGCACCATTATGCCTTGAGAGGGCATGGAACGTGCGCCATGGGCTTACGAATTGCCGATGAGAATGCCCGCCATGAAAACTAATATGCCGCTTAGGACGACTTGTAGCGCCGCGCGGAGAAGCGGCGTATTCATATAGTGCTGGCGAATCCAGCTGATGACACCCAGTTCGATTCCAACCACCGCGATAGCGATGCCGGTGGCGACGCGAAAATCGGAGATCAAGAAGGGCAGCGTGTGGCCGATTCCGCCGGCCGTGGTCATGATGCCGGTGACTGTTCCACGAACAATCGGGCTGCCGCGGCCGGTTAATAGACCATCGTCCGAAAGAGCCTCCGCGAAGGCCATGGAAATGCCGGCTCCCACCGATGCAGCCAGGCCAACCAAGAAAGCGTCCCAACTGTTATGCGTGGCGAAAGCGGCGGCAAAGAGCGGGGCTAAGGTGGAGACCGAGCCATCCATCAAACCAACCAGGCCGGGCTGCACATACTGGAGCAAGAAAATGCGTTTGGACGCTTCGTCTTCCTTCACGCGGACGTCTGGAGTGAGCTGTTCCTTTTCCATCAGCTCGGCTGCAGCCGAGTGTTTGGCCTCGGCTTCCGCGAGATCCCCCAACAGCTTGCGCGTGGGCGCGTGCGTGGCGTGGCGCATTGCCGTCAGATAGAAATGGCGAGTTTCGGTCTCCATGGCCTCGACGGTTTTGCGGACAGCTTTGGGGCCGATATTTGCGGCGAGCCACACGGGTGGCCTGGCAACAAAGCCTTTCACGTCGCCGCGGCGGATAAGCGGGATATGATCGCCAAAACGCGCCTGATACAGCTCAATCAGGCTGGCACGGTGGCCGTTTTCTTCCTCGCGCATCTCTTCGAGCAGGTTTGCCGTTGCCGGATAGCTGTCGCGCAGGCCCTGAGCGAAGTCTCCCAGTATGCGGCCGTCTTCCTCTTCGAGCGAAATCGCCAGCGCCACTATTTCACGTTCAGTCAATTGTTTGAAGCTTTTTGCCATTGCGCTGTTTTCAGTCACATCGTAGCGCGGATTGTTAGAGTAAGCGAATGATGAGATTGCTCGCCTTGTTCTTGACCGGCAGCATGTTGTTCGCGGCCGAGCCAACCAATATCAAGCAGCAGTACGGCGCGACAGCAGAGAAACTGATCGCGGCGGCGCTGAGCGATACCGAGGGGATGCAGCGTTTGGAGTATTTATGCGACCGGATCGGCAATCGCCTCAGCGGATCGGCGTCACTCGAGCGCGCAATCGAATGGGCTGCCGCGGAGATGAAAAAAGCCGGATTCGAAAACGTGCGCACGCCGCCGGTGAGCGTACCGCATTGGGTGCGCGGCAAAGAATCAGCGACCTTGCTGGCGCCGGTGCAGAAGCCGCTGACCATGATCGGTTTGGGGATGAGCGTAGGAACGCCGGCCGAGGGCATCACGGGCGACGTGATAGCCGTCAATACCTTTGACGAACTCACGGCATTGGGCCGAGACAAAGTGACCGGCAAGATCGTGTTATTTAATCCGGACTGGCAGGGTTATGGACAAACGGTGATGTACCGGAGCGCCGGCGCTTCGGAAGCGGCTCAACTGGGCGCGATTGCGGTGCTGGTCCGCTCCATGACCGGATCGAGCCTGCAAACGCCGCACACTGGAGCGCTGAACTATAAGGAAGGCGTTCCCAAAATTCCGGCGGCGGCTTTGAGCGTGGAAGATGCCGCCATGATGGAACGCCTGGCGAAGAGCGGCACGCCCGTGCGAGTGAAATTGATGATGGAAGCGCACCAGGAGCCCAACGCCGCGTCGCATAACGTGATGGGCGAAATCCGCGGAAGCGAAAAACCGGACGAGGTGGTGGTGCTGGGCGGGCACATTGATTCCTGGGATATCGGGCAGGGCGCGAATGACGATGGCAGCGGCATTATGGCGACCTTCGAAGCAGTCGCGCTGATTAAGAAGCTCGGTTTGAAGCCGAAACGGACGATTCGCGTGGTTTTTTGGGTGAACGAAGAAAACGGCGGCGCAGGCGGCGTGGCGTACCGGCAGATGTTAGGAAAGGACGTAGTGAATCACGTGGCCGCTATCGAGATGGATGGCGGGGCGGAGAAGCCGGTCGGCTTCGGATTCGGAGGAGGAGGCGAAGGACGCAGGCGCAGGACTCCCAGGCCGGATGCGGAAGCGACGCCGGCAGCGGAAGTTTCACCAGCAGCTTTCGAGCGAGCCGTTGAAATCGGCAAACTACTGGAGCCCATTGAAGGCGGACGCATCAGCACTGGCGGCGGGGGTTCCGATATCGAGCCGCTGCTGGCCACTGGAGTGCCAGGCTTCGGCGTGCGCACGGTGGGCACGCACTATTTTGACTGGCATCACACTGATGCCGACAGCTTCGATAAGCTTGTGCCGCGCGAATTTCAATTGAACGTGGCATCGCTGGCCGTGCTGAGCTACGTTCTGGCCGACATGCCGGAGCGGCTTAACGAGATGAAGTAGCCGAGTTGGACGAAGGCGAATGGAGATTCGAATACTTGGTGAGCAAGACGCCTCGGCGTGGTGGAATTTGCGATTGGAGGCGCTCGAAGGCGAACCGTTTGCGTTCGGGAAGGCCGTTGAAGAGCACCAGGCAACTACCGTCGAAGCGATAGGTCGGCGCTTTCGTGAGGCGTCGCCGGACAATTTCACTGTCGGGGCCTTTGCAGCGGACGAGCTGATTGGAATGGCGACCTTCGTGCGCGAAATGGGCGGCAAGGAGAGGCATAAAGGGCACATTTATGGAGTCTATGTAACGCCTTCGCAGCGGGGCAGAGGAGTGGGACGGGCCATGATGGCCGCTCTTCTGAGCAGGGCGAGGGAAGATGCGTCGCTTGAGCAGATTTTGCTCGCGGTGGCAACGTGTCAGAAGGCCGCCAGTCAACTGTATCGCCAGCTTGGCTTTGAAACTTACGGAACTGAGCCGAACGCGCTGAAGGTGGGCGCGGAGTACGTGGACGAGGATCACATGGTTCTGAGGCTTCGATAGGGCCGATCTGCCGGCGTGGCCTATCGAGATGGAGTAGCTTTGATAACGGCTCCGGTAATTTTCACTACGTACGCCTGCCGCATGGGGAGCTTGGAACGCAGCGCATCGGGCAGCAAGATGTAGAGCTGATTTCCTTCCGGACGCCAGCGTAATTGGTCACCGGTCTCGAGCAGAGTCACGCGCGCATCAGAACTGGCGGTTATGGCATTAAGGGTCACGCCTTGATCGGGCCAGCGCGGCAGAATCACGTAGACGGCATCCGCCTTCGCGGTAAAGAACGCATCCACCCGCGCGTAACCGGCAGGCGGAGTATCTACCAGTTGCTGGATTTCGTAAGCCGCGCGAAATTCTTTATCTTCCAGTTGAGGAACAGTCCCCTTGCTCCACTGGCGACTGCGGGGCGCGGCATGCGTTCCGTAGATGCACTCGCCGTTAGGGCGCAGCCAGTCGCCAATTTGCGCCAGGCGCTCTTCCATGATGACGGGAATCATGCCGTCGGCATTCGGCCCTATATCGAGCAGCAGATTTCCGCCGCGGCTAACGATATCGATCAGCATGAACAGCAGTTCGCGATCGGTGTGATAATCGCGCAGGGTCTCCCGGCGGTTGTAGCCATAGGAGAAGCCCATGCCGCGGCTTTCTTCCCAAGGATGACTGGATTGCTGCATTCCGGATGTGTATTCGGTGGTGTAATAGCCGCCGTGCTTGTGGCGCGTGTCTTTGCCCCAACGGTCGTCAATGACGACGTTGCCCGCTACAGGGGATTCGTTGAAAAGCCACGCCAACAATTCCGGCGAGCGCCACTCCGCGCTGCTCTGTTCCCACTCGCCGTCTGAAAAAATGATCTCGGGCCGCGCGTGAGTGACAACGTCTTTGAACTGCGGGAAGAGATGGTCACTCACGTATTTCGGTTTGTTGGTCAGCCAGAGCGGGTTGTACCACTCATACAGCGAGTAATAAATGCCCATGTGAACGCCTTTGCGCCGTCCGGCCTCGGTCAGATCCAGAAGCAGGTCGCGCTTCGGCCCGATATCGACACTGTTCCAGGGGCGTCCCCAGGAACGATTTGCCTCGGCGCTCTTCCAGAGCGTAAAGCCTTCATGATGCTTCGAAGTGAGCGCCACATATTTGGCGCCGGACTGGACGAAGACGTCCGCCCAATGATCAGGGTCGAAAAATTCGGCGCGAAAGAGCGGCGCGAAGTCGAAGTATGGAAAATCGGGGCCATACATGCGCTTATGAAATGCCCACGTCAGAGCGCCGCCGGTGGGTCCTTTTGCGTTTTTACCGTTCGTCAGCGAATTCCAATACCATTCGGCGTACGGATTTTCGTCCTTCACATTGACGGCGGCAAAAGCGGGGACGGAATAAACGCCCCAATGAATGAAGATGCCGAACTTTGCGTCGCTATACCAAGCGGGCATGGGGCGGGCGTCTATGGAATTCCAGTCAGGCGTGTACTGGCGCTGCCGGGCGGACAGCCGAAGGCTCGCGGCGAGCGGCACGGCGGGAAGAGCTTTTAGAAGGTCGCGTCGAAGCATAACTCTGGTCCAGATATCTCCGGTTCAGCCGCCATGCTATCAATGCTCGAGACCGGCTTATGCTCAGGCCTCGACCAGGACGATTGGGCCGATGTTGAGCGCGCGGAGGGCAGGCTCGACGGACTCGCGGTCGCCGACGACCATCCAGATCATATTGGACGGGGTGAGGATTGTTTTGGCGGCGGTCTCAATCGCGGTTACATCCAGGGCCGAGACCCGGCTGACGTACGTATCGTAAAAATTCAGAGGCAGACCGAACTGCAGCAGATCACTGAGCAGGCCACCCACCGAATTCATGGTCTCGTGCGCACCCGGCAGCTCGAAGATCTGTTGCTGCTTGGTTTTTTCGAGTTCCTCTTCGGTCACCGGCTTCTCACCGAGCATGCCCTTGAGCTCACTCATCATCTCGGCGATGGAATCGGCGGTTTTGTCGCCTTGTACGGACGCATAGGCGAGGAACGGACGTTGCGCGCAGGCGCCATAGAGCACGGAACCCGCGCCGTAGGACCAATGCTTATCTTCGCGGAGGTTCATATTCAGACGCGCCCCGAAGGCGCCGCCGAACACATTGTTCATGGTTTCAAGCGGGATCTCGTCTTCGACGGTGGGCGGCGGCGCGATGGTTCCGGCGATGACCACCGAATGCTGAGCGCCGGGCTTATCCACCAGGTAAATGGTGGGATTTGCAGGCCGCGGAACAGCGGTCAGGTTCTTTGGCGGTACGCTGCCGCTACTCCAGGTGGAGAATAGCTTTTCGAGCTTTGGCTTTATTTCGTACATGGTGGTGTCGCCCACCACGATCAAGGTTGCATTGTTGGGCTTGAACCAGGCGGCGTGGAAGCGCACCATGTCCTCCCGCCTCATCTGCTGAACGCTTTCTTCCGTGCCGGAGCCGGTTAGCGGAACACCGTAGGCGTGGCCGGTTCCGAACAGAATAGGCGGCAGGGCGCGCAATGCCATCTGCAACGGGGTTACTTTTTCGTTGGTGATGGCAGCTAGCTGCAGTTGCTTCTGACGTTCGAAATCCGCTTCGGGAAACAAGGGATTGAGCACGGTATCGGCGAAGATATCGAGCGCGTCATCGAGCGTACTTTTCAACGCGGATAGGTACACGGTGGACATATCCAGATTGCAGCCGCTGGTGAGCTGGGCTCCGAGCATCTGCAATTCGTCGCTAATTTCGAGCGCAGTACGACGCTTGGTGCCGCCGGTGAGCAGCGAGGAAGCCAGCCGCGCGGTACCGGCGTGAACAAATTGATCGGCCGAAAAACCGGCATTTACATCAAGCCAGAAGTTGACCACGGGAATTTCGTGGCGCTCGGCCAGCAAGAGACGAAGCCCGTTTGAGAGAACGCCTTCCTGCAGCAGCGGCAGCTTCATCTCGTGCGGCGTGCCGAGTTCGGGAAGAACACTGCGGGCGGCGGCTTCCCTGGTGGGCTGTTTGGCGGCGGAAAAAGGCGTTACTTCCAGCACGTACACGCCGTCAGAAAGCCACTCACGCGCGGCATCGCGGACGTCCGCAGGAACCGATTCTTCCAGGCGTTTCAGTCTCTTTTTGTAGGCGTGCGGAGAGTTGGAATAGGTCTGGCTGGTGGCCAGAATATCGGATTTGCCCCCAAACCCGCCAATTCGCTCGACGCCGCGCACGAAACCGGCGTAAGATTGCGCCTTGACGCGATCCAGTTCGCGCTCGGTAGGTCCGCCGTCAAGGAAACGAGCCAATTCCTCGTCGAGCGCATTCTCTACCTTGCGTAAATCCTGGCCCTGGCGCGCAGTGGCCACCACTACGAACTGACTACCGATTTCACGCTCATCCAGATAGGCCGAGACCTGCGTCGCGATCTGCTCGTCATAGACCAGGCGTTTGTAAAGGCGCGAATTCTTTCCATTCGAAAGCATGGCCGCCGCGAACCGGAGGTGATCGGCCGAAGCGGTTCCGTAGCCGGGAGTATTCCACACCTTGTAGATCCGCGACTGTGGAACCCGATCCTGCACGCTTTCGCGATGTTCGCCGCTCATCTTCGCCACCCAGGCGCGCTGGTGCGACACCGGAGGACCCGGGGCGATTTCATTGAAGTAGCGGCGAACTTTATCGTGAGCCTCGACGGCGCTAATGTCACCGGCCACGACCAGCACGGCGTTTGAAGGCGTGTAGTAGGTCTTGAACCACTCGCGGACATCGTCGAGCGTGGCGGAATCCAGATCCGGCATGGAACCGATGACGGTGTGCGCGTAGGGGTGCTCGGCTGGATAGGTGGATCCCACCACCAGGTCGTCGACCACGGCGTAGGGCTGGTTATCGCCCTGGCGTTTTTCGTTCTGCACCACCCCGCGCTGCAGGTCGAGAATTTCCTGGCTGATGGTGTTGTAGAAATAGCCCATGCGGTCCGATTCGGCGAAGAGCGCGTAATCGAGCGCCGAAGAGGGCACGTTTTCGAAGTAGTTGGTGCGGTCTTCGCTAGTGGTGCCGTTCAGGTCAGTGGCCCCGATACGCTCCATGGATTCGATGTAGCTGCCGGGAAGATGCTCGCTGCCGCCAAACATCAGGTGCTCGAACAGATGGGCAAAGCCGGTTTTACCGGGCTTTTCATTCTTCGAACCCACGTGGTACCAGAGGTTCAGCGCCACGATAGGCGTTTTGCGGTCTTCATGGACAATTACGGTCAGACCGTTGTCCAAAACGAACTCATCACATGGAATTTCGAGGTTAGAAAAGTGCATCTAGTGGTTGAAACCGAAAGATAGCACGCTAGAAGCCGCCGTTCGGTTACAGTTCGTTACATTGGTGGACGTGGCGCATTGGACCTGGACGGAAGGTTTGCTTGCGGATGGCCTTCCGATGCGGCTCTACCTGGCCGAAAGGGATGGCAAACTCTGGTCGGCCGGTTTTTCAGACGGCGTGCATCCGCGTACCGAGGATGAGTTCGAATGGCGGTTGGGAAAAGAGACTCGCTGGCGGCGGTGCGGCAGCGAGGCGACGGATTCGGAAACGCTGCAAAACGCGGTAAAGCAAGTGAACGAATACTTCGCGGGACGACGGCAGGCTTTCGATTTGCCGCTGGCGCTGCGCGGAACTACCTTCCAACTGCGGGTCTGGGAAGAACTTACGGCTATCCCGTTCGGCGGCAAAAAAACGTATGGAGATATTGCGGAGGCGGTCGGACTACCCACGGCCTTCCGGGCGGTAGGAAACGCGAACGGGCGGAACAACCTGCCGTTGTTTGTACCGTGCCATCGCGTGCTGGCCGCGGGTGGGAAGCTGGGCGGATATACCGGCGGACTTGGGCTAAAGAGCAGGTTGCTGGCACATGAAGCAGCCGTCTCGGCGGCAGGCGCACGCGCAATGTCGTTTACTTAAGGAAATTCGTGAGTGACCGAGCATCGTGGTCGCTAGCGCTTCCGGCTCGGAGTCAACAGACGGCAAACTATCAGTTTCATTCCGGGCGCACTCGTCCTGCGTGCTTAGAACGCGAGTCCGGCCGGGCGGCGCTTGCGCAGCACCCGTTCCAGCACTTCAAAGAAACCAGCTTCGTCTTCGAGTTTCAGCGCGATTTCGAGCCACGCTAGTTTTACCGGAGCGAGCGCGGTTTCAAGGTGATTCGGGCAGTTAATGCGATCTTTTTCGGTAGTCACCAGGAACTCCGCGCCACGCATGCTGGCCTGATGCGCCAGACGGTGCAATTCGTGAGGCTTGTAGGCGTGATGATCGTCGAATGTCCAGCGAAAGACCACGTTCATCCCAAGCGATTCGAGGGTATTCCAAAAGTTCTGCGGATTGCCCAGCCCGCAAAAGGCAGCCACGCGCTGACCGTCGAAGCCTGGGATGCCGGCCCCCGTGGTGTAATCGTGCCAGCTGCCGGCCAGCAGGCGTGTACGAAATGCGGGGGCGGCCGGGTTGAACTTGCGCAAACGCTCTTGAATGGCCTCGAACCGCAGATCGTTTTCAGCGCGCGTGACGACGAAGGCGCCGGCACGGCGCAACGCGGATAACGGCTCGCGCAAATTTCCTAGCGGCACCAGTTCTTCCTGACCGAACGGGTCCAATCCATCGATCAAAACGATGTCGAAATCGCGGTCAATGCGGGCGTGCTGAAAGCCGTCGTCAAGGACGAGCACGTTGGTATCGGGAAACTGGCGCATCAAGATCTGAGCAGTTTCGTAACGCTTGGCTCCAATACCTATAGGCGCTACCGCCGCCCGCAAGAAGATCTGGGCTTCGTCGCCCGTGAGCGTGGGCGATACATTGGCGCCCGGAGGGAAGATGAGGTTCTCCGCCGGGAAGCGGCGGCGGTATCCGCGGGTGAGAATGGCGGGAGAGTAGCCTTTGTCCCGCAGACAGCTGGCCAAATAGTTGGTGAAGGGAGTTTTACCGGAGCCGCCCACGGTGATGCCGCCGATGCTGATCACAGGAACGGGCAGGGGTATCAAAGAGGCGGCCCGGCGCTCCGACTTGTTGCGTTTTAGTGCTCCTCCGATTTTCCAAAGAAGAGCCAAAGGAGCGAGTGCGGCACGCGCCAGGACGCCTCGCACCGGCGCGGGACAGGCCGATTGGTAGAGCGGCCACAGCATGGCGGCGATGGCGGGACAGACGCCTTGCTGGCTGCGCACGAACTGAAGGGCACGTTTGCCGAGATCGCTTGCCCGGCGGGGATTCTTTAATAAATCGCGCGTAACCGGAAGCAGCTCTTCTTCGCTGCGAATTTGCACGATGGCTTGGCGTTCGACGAAATCGCGCGCGATGGCCTCGAAATTCTGCATGTGCGGCCCGACCACAATCGCCGCGGCCACGGCGGCCGGTTCGATGATATTGTGACCACCCCGGGGGGCGAGGGAGCCGCCCACGAATACCGCATCGGCAAGCGAGTAGAGACCGGCCAGTTCGCCAATGGTGTCCAGCAGCAAGATTCCGGGGAGCGGTAGATGCGGCGCGGCGGCACTGGCGGCGGCCATGGAGCTACGCGCCAGCCAGGGCCAACCGCTCGCCTTGAGTTTGCAGGCCACATCGGCAAAACGGCCCGGCTGACGGGGCGCCAGGATCAGGAGCAGACCGGGAAATTCTTTGGCCAAGTCCGCAAAAACCCGCAACACAATGTCTTCTTCGTCGGTGTAATATCTGCCCGTACTGCCGCGCTCATTAAAGCCGACCGTGCTGGCGGCGATCCAGACGCGATCCGCATGAAAAGCCGCGATCAGTTTGGCGCCATCCGCAGCGGGCGGCTGCACGGCATCGTACTTGAGGTTCCCGGCGATAGCGAGCCGCTGAGGCGGAACGGAAAGCTGTGAATAGCGCGCGAAATCGGTCGTGGTCTGCACCAGGACGGCATCGGCAAGTTGCAGCACAGGCGCGAAAAACCAGCGCCATGCCTGATATTGCGGCCAGGTGCGATTGGAGATGCGTCCGTTGACAATCGCCAGGCGAGCCCCGGAACGGTGGGTCTCGTAATAGAGATTCGGCCAAATCTCCGTTTCCAGCACAATTACCAGTGCGGGCCGTATGGTGCGCAAAACACGCCGCACGCAAGACACGTAATCGATAGGGGCATAGAAGATGCCGTCGAGCAAAGCCGCATGGCGGACAGCAGCTTTCCGGCCGGCGACGGTTCCGGTGGAGAGATAGAGTGGAACGTGCGGCTGGCCGGCGCGCAACTGCCGGATGAGAGAAACGGCGGAAGCAACCTCGCCAACAGAGACCGCGTGCAACCAGATGCTGCCGGATTTCGTCCGAGTGAACGGGCGGGGGAGCAAGCCCAGACGCTCGCTAAACTTGGATCGATATCCTCGGCCGAACAGCAGGCGGGCCGCGAAATAGACGAAGATTAAGGGACTTGTTACTAGCTGAACGAGCCGGTAGAGGAGGAGAGCGCGCGTGATTTGGGGAACTCGCTTCTTGCTTTCGAGTATATCGTTGGCATCACTGACATTGTTGTTGAGTTTGGGCGTGGCGGCGGACAACGATGACAAATCGTTCAAGACGCTGCCCGCCGGCGCCTACGCACACCAGACGGCTGAGCAGGTCACGGTGGGCGCCAAGCCTTATGACAATCAGGATTTGACGGCGGAAGCCTTCGGGAAGAAAGCCGATCTATTGAAATATGGCGTACTGCCCGTGCTGGTAGTCGTTGAAAATAAGCGGGATAAGAGTATAGATTTGCAGAATCTGGAAGTTAGCCTAGTGGGCACGGACAACCGGCACGTGGCGGCTATGCGTCCGGAAGAGGTTTTGTTTCTAGGCTCGAACGGCAAACATGACCCGCAACGGAAAGTACAGCTGCCGGTACCGCTGCCGCGGAAGAAGAATCCGCTCAACGCACCGGAGATTATCATACGCGCGTTTGCCGCGAAGATGCTGGCTCCCGGTGATACGGCCAGCGGCTTTTTTTATTTCGAAGCACGGCCGGAGACCGGCGACAGTATTTATTTGAATGGCTTGCGCGACGCGCGTTCGGGTAAAGAGGTGATGTATTTCGAGTTTGGCCTAAAGAAGTAAGTTTTGGGGCGCAAGTTACAGTTAGCTGCGCAACCCGTCGAAGATCTGCTCGATTTCCGCGCGCCCTTCGGGCGATGGTGGAACAAAGGGCATGCGCGGCGGACCACCGTAGTAGCCGTTCAAATCCATGGCGTGCTTGAGGCCCGGTATGCCGTATTTTGTCGCAATTAGTTTTGCGGGCGGTATGATGCGCGACTGCCAGTCGGCACCGGCGGCGAACTCGCGGGTGCGAAAGGCTTCCCAGGCTGTTACGCAGGCGTAGGGCAGCGCATTCGCAATGGCGAGGATTGCTCCCGTAGCGCCTGCCTGCATCGCATCCCAGAATCCTGTACCGGAGCCGGAGAGCACCTGAAAGCCGGGCTTCACCATCGGCACTACGCTCTTTATTCTTTCCAAATCGCCAGAGCTGTCCTTCATGCCGATGATGTTGGGATGATGCGAAAGCTCCGCGATGGTTTCCAGCGGTA
>DATHIZ010000449.1:0-5736 GCA_035316385.1 Bryobacteraceae bacterium
GGCGACCGACAGCCCGCTCAAACGTCGCAAAGTCATTCCCGATGGCCATAGCGAGGGCGAGGAGTTTTTCGAGGGCTTCCTGGGGTGTGGCAAACTGGACGGTGATCTGGCCCGGGGCGAGCGCAATCCCAGCCGGAAGGTCGGCAAGCACCTGATTGACGATGGCGGTAGGAGCCTCGACGGGCACCCGATGCCTGGCCGCTTCGTGCAAGGATTCGAGGGTCCGGGCGAGGCGCTGGCGGCGTTGGCGCTCGTAGGCAGCGGAGTCGCCAGCGGCCAGCTGCCGCAGATGGGAAATAAACAGTTCCCGGTCGGCGAGGCCATTGGCGCCGATCTGGAAAGAGACGCAGGGGGCGAGGATCTGCTGGGCGCGGCGGCGGCCGACGCCGAGCAGGCGTTCGACGGTGGCGCGATCGATCCAGGGTTGGGGCAGGGAACTCAACTCCGTGAGAATCTGGTCTAAGTGGCCGAGCCAGAGGGGTTTGTCGGGCACGCCTCAGGATAGCATTTTCAAATGCGATCCTGCGCACCCGCGCACAATAGCATTGATATAGTGTATTATAATGACAACATGGTGCGTAGTCCTCGAAAATCCCGCTTAAACGAACACCACGTTCTGTTCGCCAGAGCGTAACGATTCCAGCCCCCTCGCTCTCGAAGTAAGACGCGTCGCAAAGGAACGCAAAGTAACAATGAGCCGCGCTCTTGTGACATTGGCAGAACGAGGAGTTGAAGCGGAAGCAGAGGCGCGGGCCAAACTTACGGCAGCTTACCACGAGTTCATGGCCACGCCGACAAAGAGTAAAGCTGGTGCGGAACTGATCAAGGCAATCTTCGGGAGGGATGCGATTGCCGAAGATCCACTTCGCTAACCTCCCTCGCCCGCTTTGGAAACACATTTTGGAGCGAGTGGCAGAGCGAGACATATCGCTCGAGGAACTGCAACAGTTGAAAACCTGGGTGGACACGGAACCGCACGCTCCCGCTGGCGACTGGTATAGGGATTTCGGAGTACCCGAAAACGCTACTGAAGAAAGGAATGAAGCCGTATGGAACTGCGCTTTAGCCTGTTCACTTTATTCGTAGCACGCAAGGGCCTTAAAATGTAAGGCGAGCGCCAACCTGGGCACGCCGTGCATTGGTGCCATCCGGAAATCCAGCCGATTGAGTGCCAAGCCCAAGTCCCGGCGTGGGTGTGAGGACCTTTCCCCTTTCCGTGTAAGCCTGGGTGTTCAACGCCGTATCCACGATCGTGTTGGAAATGTTGAACACCTCAAACATCAGATACAGCTTGCAGCGCTCCGTCAACGGCACGATCTTGCTGACACGGGCATCCATGCGGTACGTAGGTGGCGTATAAAGGCTGTTCAACGGCCAGAACGGCACGCGAGTGTTGCCGCCGAAGCCGTTCAGCGTGTTGTTGAAGGCCATGCCGGGGACAGGCGTGTCTTGAACAAGGATGGTGGCTGTCACGGGCCGGCCGCTGGCTAGCGTGGTGATGCCGGAGAACTGCCAGTTGTTCACAACATACTTGAAAAACGCGCCGTCCCGATGAACGAAAGTGGGCTGTTCGATAAAACTGAGTACGAAACGGTGGCGCTGATCGAGCGCGGCACTGCCTTTGTCGAATTTGTAGTCACCATTGAACGTGACGGGAGTAACGGTGCTGTAGAAGAGCGCGTTATTGCCGCCGCCCACGTTGTAATCGATGGCATGCGACCAGGTGTACGAGGCGCTCGCCTGCAGTCCACCCGAAAACCCTTTCCGCCACTGCACGGCCAGCGCATTGTAATAACTGTTCAGGCCGTTCTCGTCCTGGTAGACGTGCTGATAGCGGGGATCGATGACGTTGCTTTGGAGATAGACCGGCGTGGTGTAGTTGCCCACCGTGTTGCCGCCGGCATCGTTGATCGCGTAGGTTGCGCTGCCCGTAGGAAGACCCATATTCAGATCCCGCACCGCCAGCAGTTGCAGGCCGCGGCTCCAAATATAAGACACGTTCAGATTCATGCCGGCCGGCAGCTGGCGTTCCAGCCCGATGGAGCCCTGTTCGCTGTATGGGGTTCTCGCGTTTGGCGCCAGGAACTGAATAGTTGTACTGCCTTTGACATTGGGCGGGACCGAAGTGAACACATTTGGGTAGACCAGGCCAGCGGCCAAGTCGGAGGGTCTGCTCCCCTGCAAGTTGAGCAACCATTGATAGACGCCGTTGTTGGAGTAGAGGTTATTGATGAGCGCACCCGGGAAGCGTGCGTGGAACATACCGTATCCGGCGCGCAAAACCATTCTGCCGTGATCGAAGCTGTAGGCCAAGCCGATGCGCGGCGCAAAGTTGAGCTTCGAAGAATGAATCCGGCCCGTCTGCGGATAGTCCGGGTTGACGACGGTGGGCTGCGGCAACTGTGCGTATTCGTACCGCAAGCCGTAATTCAGAATCAGGCTGTGTGTCACACGGAACTGATCCTGTGCATAAAAACCGTAGTCGCGAATGGTGGCGTCCACCGTCGGAATCCCGAAAGTCTGCTGGAAGCTCTGCCAGTGCTTGGCGCCTGTGGTGTTCCTCGAAAAGTCCAGCGCGAAATCGGTGACGGTCTGGTAAGTGTAGGCGCCAAAGGCATTCTGGATGGAGTAGGTGTAGTCTCGGGTGTTCGCGATGTCGACGCCAAATTTCAGAGTATGTTTGCCTTTGGTCCAGGTAAGATTGTCGGCAAATTGAAATCGCTCCTCGTTCGGCGCTATGCGGGGAAGGTAGTTGGCGCCCACACCCAAGTTGGCTTGGGACGCCACTGCGAGCGAACCGAGCCCCATGCCGGGAGAGATCAGATCCTGGTTGAATGTGTCAGCCTGCCGGTCGGTAAACCAGCTGAAGCGGAACTGATTCACAGCCGTCGCTCCGGGGATGGTGGTCCAGTTCAGGCTTGCATTTCGCACGCGAACCGCGTCGTCGCCGTTGCTTCCGACACCGGAGCCATTGGTGGTGGCAATCGCGCTCTGAATTCCGTTCGGCGAAACGAAATGCAGGAAGTTCATGCTGGCACTGAACGAATTGCGCTCTGTGGGCCGCCAGTCCAGCTTTCCCAGACCCAGTTCCTGATTGGCCTGACGGTTGATCAGGCCGAAGTGACGCGGAAGTATTCTATTGATCGCGCTGCACTGCTCCGGGGTTGCTGGTGCCCCGCATCCTACGAACTGCATTGTTGTGCCATCAATGACGCCGGGCCGGTTGATGCTGGAAGAGAGCGGAAAATCTCGCCGGGTAATATCGAAATTGAGGAAATAGAAAAGCTTATCCTTAACAATCGCGCCGCCGGTGCTGAAGCCTGCCTGATGGCGAACCTCAGGGGGATTGAAGCTCGCGTACCTGTCGCGTGCGTTGAGCGTGCGGTTGCGGAAAAACCAATAGAGCGTACCGTGGAAATCGTTGCTGCCGCTCCGCGTAACTGTGTTCACTACGCCGCCCGATGCGCGGCCGTGTTCCGCCGAGAAGTTCGCCGAGAGCACCTGAAACTCCTGCACCGCATCCTGCGAAACCTGCGAAGCGATACGGGTTCGTCCGGCGTTCTCATTGAAGTACTGCTCGGTGGTGTCGCTGCCATCGAGCAGGAAGGAGTTGCCGCCTGCTACACCGCGGAACGTCAACAGACCGAATGTGCCGTCGTTGGTAACGCCAGGTGTAAGCAGTACGAACGAGTCGACGCGCCGGCCGTTGATTGGCAGGCCGACAATCTCGCGTGTGCCGATGACCTGAGACAGACCGCTCTTGGTGTCTTCCACCATTCCGGCGGTGGCCGTAAGATCGACATCGATGATGGTTCGCGTTATCGAAAGAGTGATGTTGAGGTTAAGGCTCGCACCCACTTCCAGTGGGAGGTCGTTGGCCTCATAAGAGGCGAACCCGGAGGCGTTGACGGTGACACGATAACCACTGGCTGGCGCGAGTGCGGGCGCTGTAAATACGCCGACCTCATTGGTGGTGAGGTTGCGGACAATGCCTTTCGCGTCGTTAGAAACTACCACGGTGGCGTTCGGCACGACTGCGTCTGAGCTATCCCTGACGACACCGGAAATACCCGCTAATCCGGCCGCAGATTGCGCAGAAGCGGATGTGGACGCAAGTAAGAATAAAGCAACGGCGATCCACACTCTGTTTCCTTGGATGCGCTTATCTATCTTCAGTGAGGGGTTCAATTGCATGGTCGTGCCTCCATCTGATCGTTGGTTCTGTCATTCGCCTGTCCGTCTAAAGCGGAAAGTCAGGACCATCCTGCTCTGCACAGCCCGGTCGTTTTCCCGTGCGGGTTGAAAGCGAAACAGCCGGGCTGCTTTGATCGCTTCTGCTGCAACCAATCGGGCTGCAGCGCCTCGTGTCGAAGTTACTTGTGCGTCGGTGACCTTTCCTGCCGCATCGATTTTCACCGTGACGTCGATTTGGGTTTCGACTGCAATCAACGCCCTTACATCCAGCGGGACCGCCGGATTCACCCGATAAATGATTTGGGGTGCAACGAAGCTTGTTTTCGAAGGCAACCGGGGCGGACCCAGTGCATTTGATACTGCAGGACTTGGCTGGGCCGGAATTACGGGTTCAGCTCGTGGCGGTACGATTGCCGGTGGAGTTGTATTTTGAGGCGCCGGTGGAGGCGTGACCGCCGTTGGCGCAAAGACCAATTCGCTCATCTTTGTTTCGCGGGGGGGCTCGGCGGGAAGGGAAGGAGCTTCTTCGAGTTTGGGATCTGCCACCGCCGCCGTCTGGGTTGGATTAGAACTATCGGCTATCCCGGACACAGCGGGCTGTGACACTTGCTGTTGAAGATTCTGCCTTTGGAAAGCATTGGCTTGGGCGGCAGATACTGGCTGCCTGCTTGGACTTGGGATCGGCGCTGGTTTCACTTCTCTGGAGTGCTTTAGGGCTGGAATCGGAGCAGGTTGCACATCGCCCGTCACCGGCTGAGCGACCGGCGCATGGCTTACTACACTTACACGGGATCGTCTTCCTTGCCAGTACCCAAAGGCCCCAAGTGACAGGACGATACCCAACACGGCCGCCACGAGATCACGAGTTCGTCTGCGCCCGCGATCATGGCGCGGTAAGCCAGTTTCCTGCGACAGCCCTTGCGGGATCGTTGTCAGGTCCTCGGACAAATCAAGCCGGGCGGGCAATAAAAGGTCGTCGATGGCGTCCGTGTCGGAGGTGGGGGATGGCGTCCGTATCGGAGCGAAGGGAACCTCGAGAGTAAATTCCGACTGGATGCTGCCGTCGTCCCAGAAGAAGAAACCACCCGTGCAAGCTCGCATGGATAGCGGCTTGATCAGAAGAAAAACGTTCTGAGCGCCAGGAAAAACGCGTTGTATGAGGGTCAGGTCATCTGCAGACAAATAGAAACCGTCTCGTTTGTGACTGCGGTAATACCCGACGATCGATGGGCCAGAGTTAGTCTCGGATTTATACCGCTCCCCGGCTGCTTCGAACTTGGCTGCATCCGCGCCTGCCGGACTATAGAGCGGCCCATTGGAGTAGGAACAAGGGACCGGCTCAAAGTCGTCAATGACAGCGGTTATCCGTCCTTCGTCCAGTTTCGTCCTGCCGAGCAGGATACCGCCAACTTCCACTTCACGTTCGAAATCCAGACCACGCAGAACCTGTACTTGAAGACGCTCCGCCGTCTCGAAGTTTATGTAGATCCTGACCCCTCTATCCGGCTCTACCCACTGGTAATAGTCTGCCAGTTGTGATGA
>DATHIZ010000450.1:0-4196 GCA_035316385.1 Bryobacteraceae bacterium
TTTCACGTTGTGTCGGCAGCGCCGGAAGAAGTCATTCAGTCGGCGCTCGAAGGCGTTCTTCCGCCGGATCATATCCACGGAACGCGATTCCGGTATAACCCGGATTCCGGTGAGATTGATTCGATTGTCCGTCTGCCGGCCGGCTACGGGAAAGTCGCAGTGGTCGATGCCTTACGCGCCAAGATGCGAATCGGTCCCGACCGCGTAGTGTACGTGGGTGATGGCAGCTCCGACATCCATGTGATGCTTCACGTGAATCGCCTGGACGGCTTTACTATCGCGGTTTCTGAGAACAAGTACCTGACGCCCATCGCCAGACGAACTGTGCTGAGCGAAGATGCTACCAGTGTGCTTGTGCCCGTTCTAGAAGACCTTTTCGGCTGGACATCCGGTAACGTCCGTGCGTTCTTTGAGGCGCAGGGTTTGTCGGTTCAAGAATGGGAAAAGATTCGCACCGACGCGATATCGCTTTGCCGGACGGCACTGCCATCGCATGGGGCGGTGAACTAGCCGCGGCTGGCAACGCACTAGATCGCGTACACTAGATCACCTACACTAGATCAGTGTACGCGCGCATTTGGGGTCGAGCCTTGCTGGGAATCGCTCTGTCGGCGGTTCCAATGCTGTGGGGCGGCGCGCCGTCCGTGGCCGCCACGCCGCCTAAGGTGACGTTCTACAAAAATATTGCGCCAATTCTCCATGAGCACTGTGCTCCCTGCCACCGGCCGGGAGAATCCGGGCCTTTTCCCTTACTCAGTTACCAGGATGCCGCCAAGCATGCGGCTCAGATTGCTAGCGTCACCAAGCGGCGTTTCATGCCGCCCTGGCTTCCCGAACCGGGCCACGGCGAATTTGAAGACGAAAAGCGCCTTAGCGATTCTCAGATTCAGACCATACAGAATTGGGTGAAAGCGGGTGCGCCTGCTGGATCTTCCGTCGACGCGCCGAAGGCGCCGGTCTTTCCCCCGGATGGGTGGCAACTGGGCGCGCCGGATGTAATACTGCGGGTAGGTCAGCCTTACCAGCTCCCGGCCGGCGGCAACGAGGTCTTTTGGAACTTCATCATGCCCGTGCCCATCACCGCCACGCGTTGGGTGCGAGCGATTGAAGTGCGGCCGGGCAATCCGAAGATCTTCCACCACGCTAATGTCATTGTGGATCGTTCCAGCGGCTCGCGCAGACATGAGCGCACTCCCGGCGCCGGATTTCCCGGCATGGATCTTTCCGTGGAAGAAGAAACGTATGATCCGGACGGACATTTTCTTTCCTGGAAGCCCGGAAGCGCGCCGGTAGTTGAGCCGGATGGCATGGCTTGGCGCGCCGACCCCGGCATGAGCCTTGTGCTCAACGTCCACTTGCGGCCGAGCGGCAAGCCGGAGACGATCAGTCCGGAGATTGGGCTTTACTTCACCGATCAGCCACAGACGAAGTTTCCGATGCTGGTGCAGTTGGAGCATGACGGCATTATCGACATTCCGCCGGGCGAAAAGGACTTTCCCGTAAGCGATGACTTTCGCGTGCCCATGGACTTGAACGTTCTGGCCGTCTATCCCCACGCGCACTATCTGGCCCGGCTCATGGAAGGATACGCCACGCTGCCGGACGGGACGAGAAAATGGCTCGTGCGTATTCCAGACTGGGACCTGAGCTGGCAGGCGGTGTTCCGTCTGAAGTCGCCTCTCTTACTGCCGAAGGGCACCGTGGTTTCGATGCGCTATCACTACGACAATTCCGTTGGGAACGTGCGCAATCCGAATCGTCCGCCGAAAGAAGTGAAAGGCGGCAACCAGGCAACCGATGAGATGAGCCATCTGTGGCTGCAGGTGCTGCCTGCCAGCGGAGGCGATCAACGCGCCGAGCTGCAGGAGTCTTTGACCGCGCAGCGCCTGGAGAAATATCCGGACGATTTCCTGGCGAACTACATGATGGGCGACCTGCTGATGAGCAAAGGCGAAACGCAGAAGGCGGCAGCGTATTTCGGCAAGGCGGCAATCGCGAATCCACAAAGCGCCGTCGCCACGACTGAGTACGGCATCGCTCTGTTCTCGCAAGGCAAGGCGCTGGAAGCGGAGAAGCTGTTTCAGCATGCGTTGGACGTGGACCCCGGGTATACGGATGCGCGGTTTGATTTGGCTAGTGTGCAGGCGTCGGCCGGTGAATGGGAAGACGCGGCGGGGAATTTTCAGAGGGTTTTGCAAGAGCGGCCTGGAGATGGGAAGGCCCGGCAGCATTTGGGCGAGGTGCTGCTGCTTTGGGGAGACGCGCTGCTTAGCAGCGGGAAGAAGGAAGACGCGCTGCAGCGTTATCGCGAGGCGCTTCCGCTGCGGTCCGGGGATCCGGTGCTCCACGGGAAGATTGGGGCGGCGCTGGCTGAGATGGCTAAATTGGATGAGGCGGAGGTGGAGCTGCGTATTGCGCTTCAGATTGATGCGAAAAGCGAACCGGCGCGGCAGACGATGGATGTGCTGCAGAAGATGAAGGCGGCTCCTAAGTGATGAAGGTTTGCGGAGCAATGGGTGTTTAACGGGATTTAACGTGAGAGCTGAACTATTAACCTATCTGCGGCGACTTGAATGAAGTTCTGAAGTTCAAAGGACACTTCAGGCAAACGGGACCGATATCGAGTACGGTGGAACTAAGCGAATTTTGCAACGTACTGATTATAGGTCTCTTCGGCATCGGCCGCGTGTGCTCGGAACAGGCGAAGCTGCGTATTCTCCGTGACGCCAACCAGAGAACCCGCTCGATCATTTAGGCCCCACTTGGGAGGGAAAAAGAAGTGAATCGGTCCTTTCGAAGGAACAAAACGCGCCTTTATCCGTGATCTTGCACTCAGCAAATCTGGCGCGGCCTCGCGGCAATACTTGTCGAGCTCACAGAATAACCCCTGGCAATCAATAGCATGGAGAGGACGCCCCCAAAGCCCACGGAAAGGCAACGCCAACCTGTCGAACTCAATGTCTTGGAGATCAACCATTCGCTTGATAATGTCACTTGGCGTGAAGCCTCCCAAGTCAACGAATGCCTTCTTAATGCCTCGGAGGGCACCCGGTCCGGCCTGAGTGTAATCGTTTTCGTCGAATGCGATCAAATCAGAGTAGTTGATGTCAATCGCGATTTGGTAGGACATGAACGGGCCAGTCAGGGGAAAGCTCTCGAGAATCCTAACGACCTCTTCTAGAGAGCTTGCGCCCAAGATACGCTCAGACACATGTCGCTCAAAGAACATATGTTTGAAAAGCGCGACATGATTACGATGCTTCTCAGCAAAGCCGAACGCTTTCGTGGCACACAAGATGAACGCGCCAGTGTAAAGGCCCCCGCGTTCTCGTTTAACATCATCTAGCGCTCTCTCAAAAGCTCCCGACGCCAAATCCTCTAGAGTCGGCGGTCGATGCAAACGTTGCGTCACGCCCGTCCACGTTTCTGGTTGGCTAAATGTTCGGAACGCAATGATACGAAAAAGGCGATCGGCGGAGTCGTCCCGGTAGGGCGCGCATGCAACTTCGCGGATCATGTACTGCGAAACTCGATCCGCCGCGCGAAACACGTTGCAGAACTTGAAACGTTGGAGGATCAGATCGTCTGACCACGGACTCGGCGCGCCGGCGACTCTCCGCTCGAATGCGGCCTGGCGTCGATGAGCGAACGACCAGTAGAGGTTATGAATCGCGGATCGGGGGATTGGTGATTGCTTACTCTGCGTATTGTGCTCCTCACCCGTCTTTACGCTTAACGCTGCCTCAGAAACACGCCCGTATCGTGCAAGTTGAAATACCGCTGGTCCGCCAAGAGTCGTTTTGCTGCAAAACGTTCCCCTAGAGTGTATCGGAATCGATTGCGGCCGGTGAAATGGTCGAAAACTATTGCACCACCGGTGACAACACGATCTTGAATTACGTCAAGTACAGCAGATGCCGAAGTGAAGTTGTCCGTATCCATGAACGCCAGGATAATATCCGCATTAGCCAAACGACTTGCAGTCGTCACCAAATCGCCTGTCACTACCTCGATGTTGCGCTCAGAGACGTGGCGGCGAACCAGATTTTCATCCGGAAACACGCAATCGGGATGACAATACATGTCGAGCACACTTCGTTTTGGTGGAAAGCCTGCGAACGTATCGAAGCCGATCACTGGCCATGATTGCCCCAGACGATCTATGAAGCGAGAGAGCAACATAGTCGTGCCTCCTT
>DATHIZ010000451.1:0-53400 GCA_035316385.1 Bryobacteraceae bacterium
GGTGCAGGACGTTGCAGTGGCGCACACCGTTGTCGCGGGATCAAATATGGCAGCGACACCATTGAAGTTGCCCTGCTTCATTGCGTCGGTTGGGGACGGAGCTCACGAAGGTGTCGTTCACTATCTGGCGAGTCTCTTCGATGTCGCCGAAGTAGAAGACCTCATGTAGCTGTCGGTCGCATTCACGGAAATAGTCACGTTCGAGCGGCGGTCATCGGGACGCGTGCCGCTAGTAATTGCCGTGGGAGCCCGCGGTTGCATCGTGGGGCTAACGCTTCCGGCTCCGATTCGGTATTCCGATATTCGGCTAGAATATATATATTCAGACGAATCATCTGCCATGAGCACACATATCGAACGAATCGACGACATTGACGGCCAGTTACTGCATTTTCTACAAGAAGATGCACGCATGACAAATGCGGCACTGGCGCGGGAGCTTGGAATGGCTCCATCGGCTATTTTGGAACGGGTCCGGAAGCTGGAGGAGCGCGGCCTGATTTGCGGCTATGAAGCTCGGCTCAATGCTGCCGCGCTGGGTTGGGGACTGGTTGCTTTCGTTTTTGTGCGGACTAATGAGATGTTGGGGCCGCACAAAACCGCCGACCAACTGGCGGCGATTCCGGAGGTGCAAGAAGTCCATAACGTGGCCGGTGAAGACTGCTACTTGGTAAAATTGCGGGTTCCCGATACGGCGGCGCTGGCGGCGCTGCTCAGGAATGAATTCGGACGTATTGGGACCATACACTCGACTCGCACCACCATCGTTCTCGAAACAATGAAGGAGCGGGCTACTGTTCCGATTGGAAACAGGTCTGGAGGGGCAGCAAATGACCAATGAGACGCCCGCAGCCACGCGCTGGCAACTGCTGCTGGCGTTTGGCACTGTTTACCTGGTGTGGGGCTCAACCTACCTGGGCATCCGCTACGCTGTCACCACCATTCCGCCGTTGTTGATGGCGGGGAGCAGGTTCCTTGTTGCCGGCGCCATTCTGTATGGAATCAGTCTGCGGCGCACTGGCATCCGGCCGAAACTGATTCATTGGCGAACGGCTCTGATCATTGGTTTTCTCCTTCTGCTGTGCGGCAACGGCGGCGTCACGACTGCCGAGCAAGTGCTTTCTTCGGGAATGGCGGCGCTGCTGGTGGCGAGCGAGCCTTTGTGGATCGTGATTCTGAACTGGCTGCGGCCCGGCGGCCGCGCTCCCTCGGCGCGCGAGATGGCCGGTGTCCTGTTGGGCTTCGGCGGGGTCGCCTTGTTGCTGGCGCCGCAATTTAGCGCACACGGAGGAGGACTTGCGGGAAGGGCGCCTCTCTGGGCATCCCTCCTGATCATCGGGGGCGCTTTGGCGTGGGCGGCGGGCTCGCTGTACGGAATCGACGCGCCAGTCGTGCAGGATCAGCCGATGGCGAACGGGATGACGATGCTGGTAGGCGGCGCGCTACAGTTATCGGCCGGACTGGGTATGGGCGAGGCCGCGCAACTGGACTTTCACCGGATCTCCATGACTTCCCTGCTGGCCTGGGCGTATCTAGTGCTGTTCGGATCGCTCCTCGCATTCTCCGCGTATACGTTCTTAATGCGGAATGCAACGCCCGCGAAAGCTTCGACTTACGCTTTTGTCAATCCAACGGTCGCCGTCCTGCTGGGCTGGGGCGTGGCCGGCGAGCAGTTGGACGGGCGCTCGGCGATCGCTATCGTGATTATTGTCGGCGCGGTGATGCTACTGACTTTGGAGCGGTCGCGGAGTCTTCAGGAGACGGAAGCGGACCGCAGTGCAGAAAAATTCCCGCAGCGCGAACAAGAAGAAATAGGACAAGAGTAGTTCTACGGCGCAAACACTGCCCTCAAGTTGGGGGAATAGTGGATTTTTTTACTTTAGGCGGTCCCTTTGGCTTACACTGAATGATTTCTGGCCTTGTGCGCCTACCCCGCCCGGTTGCGGCGCTATCTTAGAACGATTTTCAAGAGTAAGGACAGATATCTTCATGCATAAATCAGTGCGCTTCGCGCCGAAATCGCTGTTAGTAATCACGAGCGCGCTCTTTCTTGGCGGCGTTCTGCACGCGCAAGAAATGAACCCGTTGAAAACGCTGAAATGGCGCCATGTGGGACCGTTCCGCGGAGGGCGAGCAACAACGGTGGCCGGCGTAGATTCGCAGCCGAATGTCTATTATTTCGGCGCCACTGGCGGCGGTATCTGGAAGACTACCAATGGAGGCGTGGACTGGCAGCCGGTTTCCGATAGGCAGGGGTTTGGCACCGGTTCCGTGGGCGCTATCGATGTGTCGGCTTCCGATCCAAATACTGTCTATGCGGGCATGGGCGAAGAGCCGATTCGCGGCAATGTGTCGCATGGCGACGGCATGTACAAGTCGATGGACGGCGGCAAAACGTGGAAGCATATCGGACTTGAGAACACGCGCCAGATCAGCCGCATTCGTATTCATCCTAAGAATCCGGACATCGTCTACGTAGCGGCGCTCGGACATGTTTGGGCGCCCAACGAGGAACGCGGTATTTTCCGTTCGAAGGACGGCGGCAAGACCTGGGAGCGGATCTTTTCGCGCGGCCCGAAAGCCGGCGCGAGCGACCTGATTATGGACCCCTCCAATCCGAACGTGCTGTATGCCGGGTTTTGGGAAGTGTACCGGAAGCCATGGACGCTCGAGAGCGGCGGACCGGGAAGCGGGCTCTTCAAATCCACCGACGCGGGCGATACCTGGAAAGAGTTGACGCGCAATCCAGGATTGCCCAAAGGAGTCATCGGAAGTGTCGGCGTGACGGTATCGCCAGCGAATCCCGAACGGATCTGGGCGCAAATTGAAGCCGTGGACGGGGGCATCTTCCGGTCCGAGGATGGAGGAGCGACGTGGCACAAAACGAATGAAGACCGCAAACTTCGCCAGCGCGCCTGGTATTACAACCGGATCTTCGCCGATTCAAAAAACCCCGACCGGATCTATGGGGTGAACGTCGGATTCTTCCGTTCCGATGATGGCGGTAAGACGTTTAATACGGTCCAAATACCGCATGGCGATAACCATGATTTGTGGATTGCCCCTAGCGATCCGAATCGCATGATCGAATGCAACGATGGCGGAACGGTTGTGACGACGGACGGCGGCAAGACTTGGAGCACGCAGGAAAATCAGCCCACCGCGCAGTTTTACCGCGTCGCGCTGGACAACGATTTCCCTTACAACCTGTATGGCGCGCAGCAGGATAATACGACGGTGCGGATTGCGAGCCGTACAACTTCCGCGGGCATCGGCACGCGCGATTGGTTTCCAGTGGGCGGCGGTGAAAGCGGTTGGATTGCGCCCTACCTGAAAAACACAAACATCGTTTTTGCGGGATCCTACGATGGGTTGATCACTCGCCATGACCATACGAACGGTCAAACTCGGAATGTAACGGTCTGGCCCGATAACCCGATGGGTTCCGGCGCTGAGGCGATGAAGTATCGCTTTCAATGGAATTTTCCGCTGCTGTTCTCGGCGCATGATCCGGACCTTTTATATGCGGGCGGAAACGTTCTTTTTGCGTCGAGAGATCAAGGCCAGACCTGGAAGGCAATCAGCCCGGACCTTACCCGCAATGACAAGAGTAAGTTGGGTTCCTCCGGTGGTCCTATCACCAAAGACAATACGAGCGTCGAGTACTACTGCACGATCTTCACCGTCAGCGAATCGCCCGTGCAGAAGGATTTACTCTGGGTTGGGTCCGATGACGGATTAGTGCATGTAACACGGGATGGCGGACAGCATTGGGACGATGTTACTCCAAAGAATATGCCGGAGTGGATCCAGATCAATTCGATTGAGGCGTCACCATTTGATCCCGGAACGGCTTACGTTGCCGCCACCATGTATAAGTTTGACGATAACCGGCCCTATCTTTATAAGACGACGGATTTCGGCAAAACCTGGCAACAGATCAATAACGGCATACCGGCAACCGCTTTTACTCGCGTTATTCGCGAAGATCCGAATAAGAAGGGCCTTCTGTATGCCGGCACCGAAACGGGTATTTACATATCGTTTGACGACGGGGCGAAGTGGCAATCGCTGCAATTGAACCTGCCGGTTGTTCCCATTGCCGATCTCGCCATTCACAAGCGGGAGAAGGAATTGGTTGCCGCGACACAAGGCCGGGCGTTCTGGGTACTGGATGAATTGCCGCTAGTGGCGCAGGCCACCAGTCAGATCGCCGGCGAAGAGGTCCATTTGTTTGCGCCTAAGCACGCATACCGCATGGCGTCGGAGCGCGGGTTGAGCGATGTGAAGTATGAAGGATCGAATCCGCCCAATGGGGCGGTGATTTATTACTGGCTCAAGAGCGCGCCCAAGGGCGACGTCACGCTGGAGTTCCTGGACGCGGAGGGCAAATCCATCAAGAAGTTTTCGAGCAAAGCACCGGCGCATGCAGAGGAAGATTCCGCGGCTTCCGCTGAGGAAGATGACCGGCCCAGCGCCCCGTCGACGGCGCCCGCCAATGAAGGCTTGAACCGGTTTGTCTGGGATCTCCGCTATCCGGACGCAACCAAGTTTCCCGGGATGATTCTCTGGGCTGGCGGCGTCCGAGGCCCGGTGGCCGTGCCTGGGGAATATCAGGTAAAGCTGACGGTGGACGGTAAGTCGCAAACGCAGAAATTTGAAGTGCGCAAGGATCCTCGCGTAGAAACAACTCATGAACAATTCATGGCTCAGTTAGAGCTTGAGTTGCAGATGCGGGATAAGTTGACCCAAGCGCACAACGCGATTCTGAGAATTCGGGACGTGCGGAAACAGGTGGACGAATTGGTGCAGCGATTGCAGACCGCAGGCGAGAGCGCCAAGTCAAAACTGGTTGTGGACCGGGCGAAGGAACTATCCGGTGAACTTACATCGGTTGAGGAGACCTTGTATCAGACAAAGAACAAAGCGAGCGAAGATCCGTTAAACTTCCCAATACGGTTGAATAATAAATTGGCATCCGTGCTGGCCGCGGTAGCTTCCGCGGATAGCCAGCCGACCGCATCGCAGCAGACAGTTTACGAAGATCTATCGACCGGCATCAATGCTCAGGTCAGGAAGTTGAATCAGCTAATGGACAATTCCTTGCCGGCATTCAACAAGCTGGTAAAGGAGCAGGACATTCCGGCCGTTACCGTGAAAACGGGGGGATCGCTTTGATTGGTTTTCGTGCGGTTTCGCTGGCCGGCCTGGGATTACTGTGCTGTTCGTTTGTGGAATCGCAGACGCCTGATACCGGCGCAGTCCGTGGATATGTCAAGGATGCCAGCGGCGGAGTCATCCAGGGCGCGGCGATCGATCTT
This sequence comes from Bryobacteraceae bacterium, assembly GCA_035316385.1. Lineage (GTDB taxonomy): Bacteria > Acidobacteriota > Terriglobia > Bryobacterales > Bryobacteraceae > Bog-105. The sequence continues at coordinate 5,322 of DATHIZ010000451.1, forward strand.
GACAATAAGGATACAGGGGCAAAGCGGCGTTTAATAACCGATCGCGAAGGTCGGTTTGACTTTCTGGCTCTTCCTCTGTCCGGGCGTTACGTTCTTCATTTCTCCAAGCCGGGATTCACCGCACGCGATAGCAGTGACTTTGAACTGCGCGCACAAGAGACGCCCAGCATTGAGACCGTGCTGGCCGTGGAAGGAAATAATTCTCGAACGACTGTATCGGCGGTGGCAACGGGCATCCGGTCAGACTCGCCCGAACTGTCCATGCAATTGAATGAGCAGAATATAGAGAACACTCCGCTTCTCGGCAGGAAACTCACCAGCTTGCCTCTGCTGAATTCCGCCGTGCGTCCCTCCATCAACGGAGGAGATTTGTTTCTGAACAACACGCTCTTCGTGGTGGATGCCGGCGGGCGGCGGCAGACGTCCTATTTCATCGATGGCGGCGTGGCGGATGAAGCCTGGGGCCGCCAGACGATTTTCACGAATGTGCCGGCCGCAGCCGTGCAGGAACTCGACGTCGTAACAAATTCATTCTCGGCCGAGTATGGCCGCAACACCGGAAGCGCTTTGAATATCGTGACCAAGGGCGGTAGCAACGATTTGCACGGCGACTTGCTGTTGCTTTGGCGCCCTCCAGGCATCGAGGCGCGCGCGCCGCTGGCCACAGCATCCAGTCCCGATTCGCTCTGGCAAGGAAGCGCGGCGGTGAGCGGCCCCCTTGTGAAGAATAAGACGCAGTTTTCGCTCGCCACCGAAATCAATCGCCAGCAGCGCGATTCCGTTATTACGTCCGCGCTGTCACCCGGCCTTTATGGAGGAGAAGTGGATCAGGAACTCGCGATGCTGCGCGTCGATCACCAGATTAATGACCGTAATTCGCTCGCGTTCCGCGCCAATCTCGACAAACTGACCGATGGTAATCCAGCCAATGGAGTGGGCGGATTGAATCTACCCAGCACCGCGCGCATTTTCACCAGGAACAGCTACTCCGGCCAACTGTCTGAAACCGCCACACTAACGCCGACCATCGTCAATCAGGTTCGAGTGGATTATTTGTTAGGCTCGCCGATCACCAACTTCACGCCTATCAATCCGGCGACGCAATACGCCCGGCCCGGACTGGGAACGACCGGCGATTCGCGCTACGGCAATCTGAATAATCATCAAACCGAGTTTTCCGATACGCTTTCTTGGGTCCACGGAATTCATACTGTCAAGATTGGCACCGATGATATTTACTCTTCCTCCGGCGGCGTAGGTCAGGAGTATGGAGGCGGCTATGTTTTGGGACAATTTACGCTGAAGCCCGGCGATGCGACACCTATTCCGCAACTGACGCTCAATGATGTTCAGACTTACACGCAGAGCTTTGGCAATGCGTCGTACAACGTCAGGGAATGGCTGGCCAGCGGTTTTGCGAACGACGATATCCGGCTCCGACCTAACCTCACGCTAAGTTTAGGAATGCGTTATGACCGGCAGGGGATGACGGATGACGCCCTGGATTTTGCGCCGCGCGTTGGCTTTGCTTGGAATCCTGGAAAAGATTCGAAGACGGTTGTGCGCGGAGGTTATGGAATTTACTACAGCCAGATTCCGGCCAACGTGGCGGCGGCGTGGAATATCAGCGGTCCGACGGGCATCTATACTTTCAGCGCGACTCCAGGCCAATATGGCTTCCCCACGAACTTGCAGCCGCTCACCTCGTTTCCGGCGGGTTCGATACTTCCGGCGCGCGACATCAACATTGCTCCCGGCCAGCGCCAATACTACAGCCAGTTCTTTAATGTTGATGCATTAAAAGGCTATCCGGATCACTTCTACAATCCGATCACTTGGATCGGGTCGGCCGGTATCGAGCGCCAGCTGTCTTCCAAGTGGATGATATCGGTTGACTACGTGCATCAGTTCACCAGCCGTATCAACCGGCCCTTGGATCTCAACTCTCCGGCGCCTGTGATTCGCACGGCTGCGGGGCAGACACGCACGGTCGCCGCCGCTAATGCGACTCGGCCTATTGTGCCTGTGCCGGGCGGCTACCGGCAGATTATGGCCATGGTGAATGACGGGATTGCAAAATACGACGGGCTACAATTTGACTTGACTCATCGCTTCAACCGAGGATTCTTCCTTCGCGGCAGTTACACCTATTCGCACGCGATCAATACGGTGGAGCCGGATATTCCAGCACAGACGCCCAATGACTCGAATTTACTGGGTAACAACGAAAAGGGAAGCAGCCTTTTCGACCAGCGGCATCGTGCAGTGATTAGCGGTTGGTGGCAGCTTCCGTTCCACTTCACGTTTGGTGGTCTTACTACGCTTGCCTCCGGCGGCAGTTACAATATCCTGACTGGCGTGGACAACAATGGCGATGGTTCGAATGCGGACCGGCCGGTTGTCAACGGCTCCTTACTGGGGCGTAACATCGGACATGCGGGGCCGGTTTACAGTACGGACCTATTTACCGAACGGGAGTTCCGTTTGAGCGAGCAGTTTATTTTCCGGTTGCGCGCCGAGGGCTATAACATATTCAACCGGTCGAATATTGTCGGTTACAACCCAACCTGGGGCAACGCCAATACGCCCTCCGCCAGTTTCGGGCAGCCGGTGGGTGGAATCAGCAACACCTTTCCGGGACGGGCGTTTCAATTCTCCGCGCGGCTATCGTTTTAGCGGCGCCGGAAGATGAAGTTATCGCTATGAAATGGAATGCTAACCGGGTCGCGCTCGTCCTCTGCTTCTGGGCCGCGCAAACCTTCGCTGCCGAGGGGCATATAGATTCCAAGCTGCTGGATCAACTGGAATGGCGCAGCATAGGACCCGCTGTGATGGGCGGCCGCATTGCCGATATTGATGCGGTACCCGGCGACCCAACCACCGTGTTTGTGGCGACTGGTTCGGGCGGCCTGTTTCGCACTCTCGACGGCGGCATGACATGGACCGCGCTCTTTGAGCGGCAGGCAACGCTCTCCATTGGGGCCATTGCCGTGCAGGCGGGCGATCCCGAAGTAATCTGGGTTGGCACTGGGGAATCGAATGTCCGCAACAGTGTTTCGTTTGGCGATGGCGTTTATAAGTCGAGCGATGGAGGCGCTAGTTGGACGCGCGTGGGACTGGAGAACACGGAGACGATTTCGCGCATCGTCATCAATCCCGCGAATCCGAATAACGTTTTTGTCGCGGCACTCGGGCATCCTTTCGGGCCAAATCCGGATCGCGGCATTTTCGTAACGGAAGACGGGGGCCGGACCTGGCACAAGACGCTGTCTATCGATGAAGATCACGGGGCGGCGGACGTGGAAATCGACCCTTCCAATCCGAAGATCGTTTACGCCGGCATGTGGCATTTCGACCGGAAGCCTTGGACTTACACGAGCGGCAGCGAGAAGGGCGGTGTCTTTCAATCTCTGGACGGCGGCGTTACCTGGAAAAAGTTGACCAATGGACTGCCTAAGTTGATGGGGCGCATTGGTGTAAAGGTTGCCCCCAGCAATCCGAACGTCGTTTATGTGATTGCGGAATCGAAAGAGGGGACGCTGTTCCGGTCTGAAGATAAAGGAGCCTCATTCGTCCGGGTCTCGGATGACCGGGAGTTGATTGGCCGGGGATATTACTTCAGTGACATGCGCGTGGCGTCCGATGACGTTGACCATGTTATGGTCCTGGCGGATGCTTTGCTGGAATCCAAAGACGGCGGCAAGCGCTTTCGCCGCTCCTCGCCCAGTGTCCATGGTGACTTACATGCGCTTTGGATCGATCCGAAGAATCCGCGCCGGATGTGGCAGGGAAACGATGGCGGTCTGGCGGTCACTTATGATGGCGGGCTGCATTGGGAGCAGATTAACAACATTCCTTTAGGCAGTTCTACCGCGTCTCCACCGATGACCGGCGGCCCTTCTATCATTTGACGGCGGGCATGCAGGATAACGGCACTTGGACGGGGCCCAGCCGTACTCGCGAACCAGCGGGCATTTTCAATGACGATTGGCGCATGGTCAATGCGTTCGTTGGATTTTACTCTCTCAGTGATCCGGACAATCCCGATATTTTGTTGACCGAGCAACCGGGCGGCACGTTGGTGCGAACCAACCTGCAAACAAGAGAGCAACAAAATGTCAGCCCGCAGCCTCGCAGTTATTCAGGCTCGCCGGCGCGCGAAATGAAATACCGGTTCGGCTGGGATGCTCCGTTAGTCCGCTCTCCTTTCGGAAAGCGCACTGTGTATCTTGCCGGCAATGTGGTCTTTCAATCGAGTGACTATGGCAAGAGCTGGGAAGCGATTAGCCATGACCTGACATCGAACGATGTGGCCAAAGAAGGAAACAATGGTGGGCCAATCTCCCTGGATAATTCCTCGTCGGAGGTGTATTCCACCATCAGCGCGCTGGCCGAGTCTCCGAAAAAACAGGGTGTGCTCTGGGCAGGAACGGATGATGGAAATCTTCAGGTAACGCTGAACGGAGGCGGACAGTGGATGAACGTCGCTGCCAATGTACATGGCGTTCCGGCGAAGTCTCCGGTATCTTCCATCGAGCTGTCACGGGCGAGCGAGCTGACAGCATATGCAACGTTCGACCGGCATATGTTCGATGATTTCCACCCCTATATTTTCAAGACGACGGATGGAGGCAAGTCCTGGACAAGCGTTACCAGGAACCTGCCTGACAAGGCATTTGTCTGGACCGTGAAAGAGGACCCGCAAGAGCCGCGCCTATTGTATGCGGGAACGGAGCTGGGCATTTACGTTTCGTTTTCAGGCGGCGACGACTGGACGCCTCTCCATTTGAAGAACATGCCGTGGTCGGTTGCCGTCCGCGACATTGTTCTTTCACCGGAAGACGACCTGGTGGTTGCGACGCACGGAAGAAGTCTGTGGGTACTGGACGATGTCGCGCCGCTACGCGGGCTGGCTCATTCCGGGGAGGCGTCTACTACTTTGTTTCCGGTCCGTCCCGCCTATCGGTTCGCTGTGCGTCCGACGCGTTTCGGCTTTGGCGATAAAACGTTCACAGGCCCGAATCCTTCCTACGGCGTGCTGGTTAGTTATTTCCTCGCTGGCGAGGCGAAGGAGGTAAAAGTACAGATTGTAGATAGTTCAGGCGCGGTCGTAAGAACCGTGCCCGCATCCGGACAGAATGGCATGCATCGGGTTGTGTGGGATTTGCGATACAACTCGGGCGCCGCGGGGCCATCACGGGCGGCAGGATCGAGCCGCGGCGGCCAAGCGCGAGGACCGCAAGCAGTTCCGGGGCGTTACGCCGTTCGCTTGATCGCCGATGGCAAAAGTTATGAACAACTGGTTGAGGTTAAGCTGGACCCGGCCGTTAGCGTCACCGCGGGCGATTTACAGTCCGCTTATGACGTCGCCAGTAACCTTGTCCAAATGCAAGCAGCGGCGAATGCAGCCATTACCAAGCTAGGCGCACTGCGCGGCCAGCATCCGCAAGAAGTAGAGGCATTGTTGAGCCAGTTGACCCGGCCCGCTAACGTCGGACGATCGGAAACCGGGCCACGGCTCAAAGAGAATCTGGACACGCTGTTCACTATGATCGACGGTGCGGACGCCGCGCCGACCGCGGCACAGATGAAATATTACGGTGAATTGCGGGCAGAGTTTCAGGATGTCATGAAGCGGGTGAATGCGCTTGCCGGTGGAGCGCCCGCTACACGTTGACGCGTTTCAGCGCCGCGGCTCTTTTGCGCACGCCATGCCGCATCCGCCACAGCGAGCCCGCGAACACGAGTAGAAAGCAGAGCTCGATCAGAACTTTTTCGCAGTCCAGCAGATCGGGCGGCTTGTTCTTGAGTTCGGGATCAATCAGCAGTTCTCGGAAGGATTATTTTTAGCGCGATGGGATTTTCCGGCGATCTATATGACTTACGTTATTCCGGTTTCCTGGCAATTGTCGAGACAATGAAAGCGAAACGGCACTTATGAGTCATCCGCCAGGCCCTCGCGGGCGAGAAGTTCTCGGGTTCTTCGGACGCGGCAGGTTTCCCCATACACTTGCCTTTCTTGAAGACACTGCACAAAAATATGGGCCGTTGGCGTATTTCCGTCTGCTGCACCAACCCACGTTCCTGGTCACCGGTTCGGAGTTCATTAAAGAAGTGCTGGTTGTTCAGCAGCGGAACTTCGGCCGTGATTTCAGCGCCGCGATCCTGCGGGAACTGGTGGGGGATGGCGTTATTACGCGCGAGGAGCCGCTGCATCGGGAGCGAAGACGCATTCTCCAACCGGCATTCCATCGCGAACAGATTGCCTCCTATGTGACGGTTATGGCTAGCGAGGCGGCTGCAACGGCCAACGAATGGATCCGGCTGGCAGCGTCCGGCGGGCTTACGGTAGATATCGGAGCGGCTATGCGCGCGACCACGCTGTCCATTATTGGCAGGCTTCTTTTCGGGGACGAGTTTCGGTCCAGCGCGAATCAAATTTCGGATGTTCTCGGGCGTGTTGTTAAACGGGCTAGACGAATTGTGCCGTTCGCCATGATGCTCAAGGTAGTGACGCGGCGTTACCGTCAAATGCTGCCGCGCGGACCCAGCTTATACTTCCGAGAGCATCGCGCCGAACTGGATCGCATCTTGCAGCCGCTGATCCAGCATCGCCAAAAACAGATGGGGCGTGATGTACTGTCTCTTCTATTGGCTTTGCAGGACGATGGCGAGGGTTCGCTTGCTAGCGAGGACATTCGCAATGAGATGGTGACTTTCGTCCTGGCCGGCCACGAAACAACGGCCACTGCGTTGACGTGGACGTTCTATCTTCTGGCGAAGCACAGGAATTACCAGGAGCAAACGGCAAAGGAAATCGAACAGGTTTGCGGTGACCGGATGCCGCAGGCGGATGACTTGGCTTCGCTGCCGTTTACGGCTGCGCTATTCCAGGAGACCTTACGCCTGTATCCGCCCGTACCGCTCTATGGGAGACGCGTTCTCGAAGACGCGAGTCTTGACGGTCACAAGATCCCGCGGGGCGCTACGGTGTTGTTAAGCCCGTATATTACGCAACGAAGCGAAGCCTCTTTTCCTAACGCGGAACAGTTCGATCCCACTCGCTGGCTCGACGCGCCACCAGCCTCGCGCTTTGCGTTCTTCCCTTTCGGCGGCGGGGCAAAGATGTGCATTGGAGACGTGTTTGCGAAGACCGAAGGGGTGGTGATTCTTGCGAGTCTGCTCCAGAAATTCCGGTTCGAGCTCGCAAGCGACCTGCCGGTAGAAGTTGACCCAGGGGTGACTCTAAAACCGAGAAATCCGATCCTGCTGGAAATCAAGACCCGCGCGAGTTACCCGGCGCTGCCATCTTTAGCTAGAGATTTCGATCACTCGGGAAGTTTGGGAAGTATTATTCCAGGCTTGCTTCGTACTGATTCAGAACCTCGCTAGCCGCGCGGGGTTCGGCGCACAAGGAAAAAACCGTAATGCGGGATAAAACAGGAGAACCAATATGCGTGCAATGAGGGCGAAAGTATTCAGTGGCTACGAAGGGTTGAAGCTGGCTGAGAGTGTCGACGACGTGAGCGCCGCGGGGATTCCGTCGCCATCTTACGGCACAGATGGCCCTCAGTCTCGCTGGTTTTCAGGCGGGCAAAACTGTGCTAGCGCCGGCAATCGGAGGATCAGTCGGCAACGCGGTGACGCAACTGGCGCGTGCTTTGGGCGCAAAACACGCCATCTCCAGCACGACCAACCATACAAAAGCTGAGCAGGCGAAGGCGCTCGGATTCGATGAGGTCATCGATGTCTCTAGCGAGAAACTGGGCGATGGCGTGCGGCCACGATGCGACTCCATCCCGGCAGGAAGTTGTTAAGCCCAGTTTCTTGGCTTTTCGGTAGACTAGTGTGCTAAATGAACCGCCGACACTTCGTCCTCGCCTTGAGCAGCGCGCCGCTGCTGGCTCAGACTGCTCCACCCACGCCCGAGTTGGAATGGGTGGAGGCCAAGAAGCTGACTGTGGAAGGGTTCGGTTTCAAGGACGTGAAATTGCCGTACGACCGGCTGCCAGGGCGGGCGGAAGGCGTGGTGCGCCCAGCGGTTTGGAACCTAAGCCGCGATTCGGCTGGCGCCCTAGTGCGCTTTACTGCAGCGACAACGGAAATTCACGCGCGCTGGACGGTAACCAATAAGAATCTGGCCGGTGCGAACATCACGGCGATCGCCTCGAGTGGGCTGGACCTCTATGCCAAGACGGACGCCGGGAAGTGGCGCTGGCTGGCCGTGGGGCAGCCGAAGTTTGCTGAGACCACTGCGGCGTTGGTCACTGGCATTGCGGCCACAGAGCGCGAGTTCATGGTTTATCTACCGTTGCGCAATGGCGTAACCTCGTTGGAATTTGGCGTGCCCAAGGGGGCGACGCTTAAGCCAGGTCCAGTGCGGGCGGCCGGGTCGAAACCCATCGTATTCTATGGCACGTCGATCACTCATGGGATTGGGGCATCGCGCGCTGGCATGACCCATGTGGCGATGCTGGGGAGAACGTTCGATCGCGAGGCGATCAATCTAGGCTTCTCTGGCAATGGGCGCATGGAACCGGAGGTGGTGAAGTTTGTGGCCGAACTTGACCCGGCGGTTTTCGTGTTGGATTGCCTGCCAAATATGGGAGCGCAACAAGTCACGGAGCGCACGGCGCCGGGCGTGAAACTGCTGCGTGAGGCTCACCCCAATACGCCGATTCTACTGGTGGAGGATCGTAACATCCAGAGCGGATTCCTGGTGGAAGCTCGCCGCAAGGCAAATGAGGCCAATCATGCGGCGTTACGCGAGGCCTTCGCCGCGTTGGAAGCGGAAAAGGTGCCTCGCGTTTATTATCTGGAGGGCGCCAACCTGCTGGGCGATGACGGCGAAGGTACGGTCGACGGCTCGCACCCCACCGATCTGGGTTTTATGCGACAGGCAGCCGAGTTCGAGCGCGTGCTGCGGCCGGTGCTGAAGTAGGGCTCGGGATCCAAGCCCACGCGTTGCGCGCAAATTGAAGATAGCCGTGACAGTGTTTGTAGTTAAAACTAGGTTAAGTAAGGAAAACCGCCTTGGGCCCGGTGTGTACATCACGATTCGCGCTTACTTCGAAGCAGGTTGAGTAACTGCCGGCATGGTGAGGCGAGTCCCAGCATCCCACGCAGCAGTGTAGCGCCGTCGTCGCTTTCGGGCCGGGATACGAAGCGGCCGGGGCGAGTCCAACAATTGCATGCAGTCGGCACGCCTTAAAGGCCGGTACCATTCAAACCGATGCCCCTCCCACTCAGTGATATGCGATCGATCGATCGGAGGTCCGATTCCCGCCAACATGTGAGCGGCTACGGCTTGGTAGTGAGTGAGATCCATTTGGCCGTGAATTCTGATCGTAAATCATCCGTCAGCCCATGCTCACGGCTCTCCACCGCCTTGGTTAAGCAGCCATTGATTTCCGACTCCAATAATCCGGTGGTATGTTCACTTGGCCTAAGCCGCCGTTCCGTCCCGATGAAATGCAATGAGGGGAAATCGTGTGATCCAACTTGCGGTTTGCGCGTTACGCGTCAACTAAGCCGAAACGGCTTTGCTCCGAATCCGCGTTATCCGCCCGAAGGTGGCGGCCATCGCAACCATTAGTTGCGGCGCCTCGTCATCTGAGCTCCAGATTACTATTTACAATAGAGTACTTTGCAATGTAGAGTATTCATAATGCGATATTCAATCGAGGATTCAAAGCGGCGATCCGAACCGACTCCATCACGTGATGCAGCGGATCGGAGGCCCTTCTGCGTCGAGATCGTGGTTGTTTACATGCCCCGGTACCGGCACGGGCACGAAGCTGACTTCGTTCCGCCGATCACCGGTATTCATCTGGCAGCCCTGACCCCTCCTGACTACCAGGTTCGTGTGATTCACCAGCAGGTGCAACCGATTGACTTCGACAGCGACGCCGATCTCATCGCACTCTCCTTCTTCACCGGATTCGCGCCAGAGGCCTACCGCCTTGCTCACGAATACAGAAAGCGCGGAAAACCTGTCGTCGCAGGCGGTCCGCATGTCACTTTTAATGCGGATGAGGCGCTGGAGCATGTCGACAGCGTGGTGCTTGGCGAGGCGGAGTCGATCTGGAGTCAACTCCTTGAGGACGCCTCGACGGGTAGGCTCCGCAGTCGATACATCGGCACAGCCCAGCCGCTCGCCGGATTGCGGACTCCGCGATATGACCTTCTTCGGGGCAACTTCTTCATCCCGCGCGTGGTGCAGGCCACGCGCGGATGCCCGTTTACCTGCTCGTTCTGCACTGTTCCCAGCATCAACCCCGGTTTTCGCACCCGCCCGACCGGCGACGTGATCAAAGACATCCAGTATGACGGGTTCCGCCATTGGTGGCAGCGCAAGGTGGTCTGGTTCTGGGATGACAATCTGACGGCAAAACGCTCGTATATCCGTGAACTCCTTGCCGCCATGGTTCCCCTCCGGAAATGGTGGTTGACCCAGGCGAGCCTGGATATCGGCAATGACAGAGATCTCCTGGACCTCATGGAGAGGTCAGGCTGCATTGGCATTTTCTTCGGCATCGAGTCTTTCGGCGCCGAGTCATTGCGAGATGCGCATAAACCGCAAAACAAGGTCAGCACTTACAAAGCACGAATTCGAGAGCTGCACCATCGCGGGATCTGCGTCATGGCGGGTTTCATCGCAGGTTTCGACGGCGACACGCCGGAGAGTATTACGGCCATGGCCAAGCAACTCTACGAGACGGGCGTTGATGTTCCGTTCTTAAGCGTGTTGACGCCCTATCGGGGCACTCCCGCCTACAGCAGACTGGCGGAAGAAGGAAGAATCCTGCCGGGCCGAGGCTGGGAGTTCTACAACGGGTACAACGTATCTTTCGAGCCTCGAGGCATGTCGCCGGAACAGCTACTCGAGGCACACCGGGCCCTCTGGCGTGAGGCGTTTTCGCTGAAGTACTCGGTGTTGCGAGTGGTGAGATCGCTTGGCCGGCTCCGCTTCGGAGCGTTCCTGATGTGTCTCGTGATGAACGGCTTCTATTGTCTGAAACGTCTGCGAGGCAACGAACCCATAGCGTTCGATCCGTCCGTACCTTACTCGGAACCTCGCCCTATTGCCTCGAGCATTGCGGCGAGCGAGATGATTCACATCCGCCCGGGACAACCGAAGGACAGCGTTCCGAGCGCATTGTCTTCCATGCGGAAGTAATCGACTTGGATACGAAGTCGCCATTCCGTTGATTGGCGTTGATGTGAGGTCCCGGGCGTCCGCACAAGAAAGCAATGCGCGTTTCCCGTCAAATTGCCGGGTACTCAACCGTGATGCCCGTCAACCGTCCACTATCCGCGGGCACTGCACGCGGCCCCTTCGATAGTCCACTCAGTTCGACTTCTTTCCTTCGGATGCGTTCCCCCTCGGCACTGAAGAACTGGACCGGGCTATCTCTCTAGCAGATCCTCTGGCGCAGGAGCCTCCGACGGCGCAGCGAAATTCCGGCCTGTTCGAGTGCAGAGCGTAGGGGCTCGAAGGCATCCGCGGGGGACATCACGCTCTTCGGTAGACGGTTCGCGCGAATTCTGATCCAAACCTGGTGACGGCAATTTGGAAAACGATCTCGGCTTCGTCCGCATCCGGATTCCTGCGGCGCATCGCGGCCCTTTGAAGAGAATCGGCGGTCGCCCAAAATGCAGTGAATTTTCATCCCAAACGCCCCCAGGTTTGGGATGACGGCGAGAAGAGCTCCGCAGCAGGAGCAAACGGCGCCGGGAGAAATCGGCACGGTCACGGTCCTTAGGACTAGAAATGGGCATTCTGCTTAAAGGCCTTAGGCTAAGCTATGTTCGACTATGATGTCAGATTTATCCCGCCGAAACTTCATCGGAACATCCGCATTGGCCGGCACCGCTCTAGCCGCGAGTAACGAGCAAGCCGGCGCCAGTGTTGCTCTGGAAAAATCCGATCGCGACTACTGGGTCTCGGTCCTCACTCGTGTCGCCTATCCCGTCCTCTCGGCGCTTAGTCAGAAGCGGCTAAAGGCGGTTATGCCGGTGGAAGCACCCCACAATAACGTCGCCGACCGGAGTCAATACACTTACTTAGAAGCTCTGGGACGTCTGTTGGCGGGAATAGCCCCCTGGCTCGAAAACACAGACAGTAACGGATCTGAAGGACAGCTCAGTCAAGAGTATTCCGATCTTGCGCGCCAGGCGATAGCATCCGCCGTTGACCAGTCATCTCCCGATTACATGAACTTCGCCAAAGGCCAACAACCTGTCGTGGACACGGCCTTTCTTGCTCTGGCGATATTGCGTGCACCCACGGAGCTTTGGGAGAAACTGGACCGCGGCACGAAGGTGAAATTGATTGAAGCGATGCGTTCGAGCAGAGCGATTCTACCAGGATTCAACAATTGGCTGTTGTTCAGCGCGACGGTGGAAGCATTTCTCTGCTTTGCCGGCGAGCAGTGGGATCCGGTGCGGATCGATTATGCAATCCGCCAGCACGAAGAATGGTACAAAGGCGACGGCGTTTATGGCGACGGGCCGCAGTTTCACTGGGACTACTACAACAGTTTCGTTATTCATCCGATGTTGCTGGAGGTGATGACAACGGTGTCCAAACGATCGAAGGCATGGGAGTCGCTCGAACCCGCGATTTTGGCGCGCGCACAACGTTACGCCGCTATACAAGAACGCATGATCGGTCCCGATGGAAGCTATCCCGCGATCGGCCGCTCGCTCGCCTATCGCTTTGGCGCCTTCCATCTTCTTGCAACGATGGCCCTCCGTAGGCAACTGCCCAGCGGCGTTAAACCGGAGCAGGTGCGCTGCGCTATGACGGCGGTGATCCGCCGGATGATCGAGGCGCCCGGTACATTCGACAAGCAGGGCTGGTTGACGGTGGGCTTTTGCGGCCACCAGCCATTGACCGGCGAAAGCTACATCTCAACCGGCAGCCTCTATCTTTGTTCCGCGGCATTACTCCCGCTCGGTCTGCCCAATGCGGATCAGTTCTGGAGTGCCCCACGCCAGCGGTGGACTTCGCAGAAAATCTGGAACGGCGAAGATATCCCTACAGATCATGCCATCTGAGGTAGCCGAATCTTTGTAAACGTCCGTTCCATGTCCCTGTACGACCGTCGGTTGAGATACGCCGGAACGCCTCAAACATAAGGCGGACCCTCCCGGGCTTGCAGTTCAGGACCTCACGGATCACGCACATGACCTGACTCCTCTTAAACCGTCGTTCATCTGATTCGCGGGGTGATTTGAACAAGCGAGGAGTCCTACACCTTCGACTTTCGGCCTTCCCGGATCCGGCCAAGGTTCTCCGGATTCATGAATGCTGGTAGGGGATGCGAACCGGTCAGCGCCGAATAGAACTCGTTCGTGGCGTCCAGGTTGCCGTGCAGGGCTGCAAAGAGCCGCTGCATGTGTGGCGGCGCCGGTTCCCACGTCGCCAGCTGACAGGTAAAGTCGTACATTGGCTTGGCGCGCCGATCGCGGCTCGACTGATACCCGGCTAGCGCACCATCCAGCGGGCGCCGCCCGGACCAACCATCATCCAGTGCGGTGGTCAGATTCTCCGCATCGACAAGGCATCGCTGGTCCCCTGAGCCGTGATCGGATCCTTGTCGCAACCCGAGTCGCCGACGAGTGCCCAACCCGGACCGAACGGCTGAGGGAAATAGTTGGGGACGCCGGCCGTCCCGAACCACCTCTCTTCGCGCTTTGCGCGCTGCAGCCGGTCTGCGACGCTCGGTGTGGACTCAAGCACCCTTCTGACGTGGCGCTCGATATCAGCGCGTATCTCTTCGAACCTGCTGCTGGGCCACAGCACAGCAATGAGGGTGAGACCGTCGTGCGTCGGGAAGCGACCAACGGCCTGGTAATCGCGGACGTACTGCTCAAGATCGTCGGCCGCGAATGCGCTGTAGTAGCTGCACTCGCTGGTGGCGAAAGCCGTCCGAGCCCCGGAGTACGACGTGAAGGCGCCGCTCACCACGAACTGCTACAGAGGGCGATTGGCGGGCAACCGGTCGCGGCTAGTCGATCGAGCAATCCCCAGCGGTCCATGATCTGGGCGCCGTGCGGCCAGGTGATGTGCGTGGAAATTGTGTCGCTCGGAAAAGTGGCCTTATCGACCAGCAAGATCCGATAGCCCTTCCGGGCCAGGAGCATCGCTGCCGGAGCGCCGGCGCATGGCGCGCCGACGATGATGGCGGCAAACATCGTCGCCTCCCATTACGTGTCTCGCTCGTGTTGTTGGAACATCTAGATTGGCCATCAACGGTTCGCTTCAGCAACCTTCCGCTGTTGATCTACGGGGTAATCCCTCGCAATCAAGTTTGCGACGAAGGCGACCATGGCGCTTCGGTGAAACTACCCAGCCTAGGAATTAAGAAATCGGTAGTTTCCGCCAGGTCAGAGTAGTCAGAAGAGCTTGTGACCATAGGCGTACGCCGTGGCGGCGGTGCGCGACCGCACGTCGAGCTTGGTTAGGATATTGGTGACGTGACGGTTGATCGTGCGCGGTTCCTTGAAGCGGGTTTGACCGGCGTTGCCGGCGCATCGAGGCGAGCCACATCAGGCTGGGCCCCCAGCCGTTCGAAGACGGTACTCGCCGCCTGGTGTTCAAGCCCTGCCGCCTCGTCGTCGCCGAGAGCACGACACGCGTGCCCGATGAGCACGCGCACCCGCGCCACCAGAAATGTCCAACGCGAGATGAGCCTGAAGGACGGATTCGATTCCAATGGGGGATGAGCCTGAAAAGGGGAAGCTACTGATGAATGCGAGTCAGCATGCAGAACCTGGAAAAGCTCAGCTTGAGCGAAATGGAGGACTTACTGGCGAGCAGCCGGGAAATGACCTGGAAGGCCGAAAGCGCCGAGGCAAAATACGTCTTCATCGCCGCCGTGCTGAAGCAGCAGAGCTACGGCAAACTCAGCAAGGGCGAGCGTGGCATGGTGCGGCGGTTTCTGGAGAAGGTGACGGGAGCCAGCCGGGCGCAACTCACGCGCCTGATCGCCCAATGGATGGACCGGCGCACGATTACGCGGAAAGCGCCGCACCGGCCGAGCTTTGTGACACAGTACCAACGCGCCGACATCCAGCTATTGGCCGCCACGGACGCGGCGCACGAAGATCTCAGCGGACCGGCGCTACGGCGTATTTTGCGGCGCGAATTCATCGACGCTGTAAAACTCAACCCGGAGGACCAGGTGGCCGCGGCCCGGTATTGAGATAATCTGTCACTAGCTGACATTGCAAAGGGCTTGGCGACGGAGGTGGCGGCGGTGGCAGTGAACTACGCCTCGAGCCGTGAAGGCGCCGATAACGTTGTCGACGCGATTACGAAGGCTGGCGGCACGGCTGTTGCGGTGCTAGGCGATCTTGCGAATGCCGCGGACATGCAGCGCATCTTTGCAGAGACCACGCATGAAGCAGTGACGCACTTTGGAGAGGCAAACGGAAGCATTATCAACATTGGCTCGGTAGTCACCTCGATCATCCAACCGGGAGGCGTGATCTACACGGCAACCAAGGGCGCTGTGGACTCCATCACGTTGACGCCGCGAAGGAGTTGGCTCGAAGAAGATCCGCGTCAACTCTCTCAATCCCGGCATGGTGGACACGGAGGGCACGCGTACGGTTGGCTTCATCGGCTCGGAGCTCGAGAAATGCGCTGTCGCTCAGACACCGCTTGGCCGAGTCGGGCAGCCAGACGACATCACACCCATCGCGGTGTTCCTGGCCTCAGACGATTCAGCCTGGCTGACCGGCGAGATACTTTTAGCCTCCGGCGGTCTCCGGTAAGCAACCGACTTACTACTTTTCGTCGGCCGATGGCCCGTACATTCCGGGTACCGCCACATCAAGTAGTCGCAGATAGACGCTCAGTTGACCCCGATGGTGGATCATGTGGTTCATCACCGTTGATTATCGCGGCAGCGAAACTTGGCATGCCGCTAAATGGTTCGCCAGCTTGCCTAGACTGGAGGATTTTTTATGGGGCGTCCATGCGAATTTGTCTGCCGGGATGCACTCCAAAATCTTGCGGGTGTTCGCCATTTCCTGATCGAATTCGGAAACTAAAGATGCGATACTCATTTGGCTTTGGGGGACGCCACGCCGGAATTCCTAACGGAGGAACACCGGCGCGGCAGCGAGCAGTTACTCTACGCCTTCTTTAGGCAGGGCGCTCGACAGAAACTCACCAACGTCGTGGTGCAACTTTGTGTGGGAATCGCTGTCGATGTAAAGCATGTGGCCGGCTTGATAGAAAGCCCAGGAGATGCGTTTATGCATGTCGGGATTGAGGCCCATGTGATTGAACGTGTATTGGACGGCGTAGAAGGGTGTGGCCAGATCGTAGTAACCCGCGGCCACCAGCACCTTCATATACGGGTTCTTCGTAAGAGCGTTCTTCAGCAGGCTAGTGGTATCGCCAAAGCCGTTCTGCACGCCGTAGTCCCAAGGCTGAACGCCGCCGCTCGGGTAATAATACATGTCGGTCTTGTAATTCAGTTCGGTCCGCATGTAATTCGTGAAAGCGGCGGTAAAGGGCGGCGTAATTTCGGTGCTGGATGGGTCGAATTCGCTGGTCTCGCCGGTGTTGCGCGAAGAAGCTCCTGTTAGACGTCCATCGTAGCGGCCGATCGTTTGTTCCTTGTTGCGCAAAAGCTCCCGGGCGAAGTGAGATACGTCAAAGCGTAGATTGCTTTCTTCAATGTAGCGAGCTTCGAGGCCGGTGTAGTGCACGAGTTTCTCGACGATGGTTTTACGCTCGTCGGCGGGGAGTTCGTCACCCTTGGCTAGAGCTGCGGCGTATTCGCCCATTGCAAAAGTCTCCGCGTCCTTTAGAAAGGACTTCAAATCTTTCTTTTGCAGATCGGGAGAGACCTTTTTGTGATACCAGGCGTCAGCCGCATAGGTGGGAAATTCGAGCTGGTACACGAGATCGTCACTGCGGCTCCAGATGGTTTCGAGATTGAGCGTGGTGCCAATCAGCACGATGCCATTGAAGGCCAGCCCGCGGTCAATCAGATAGCCGGCAAGACCGGCAGCACGGAACGTGCCGTAGCTTTCACCAGCGATAAAAAGCGGGGAAAGTTCGCGGTTGTTGCGGGCAACATAGAGACGCATGAACTCGCCCACGGATTGGATGTCGCCATTGACGCCATTCATGCGGCGCGCAATCTCAACGGAATTGGCGCGGCTATAGCCGGTACCCACGGGGTCGATAAAAACGAGGTCCGTCATATCGAGCCAGGTATCCTGATTGTCCTTTAGCTGAAAGGGCGGCGGGGGCATCCTGCCATTCGGCATCAACTTTGGACTGCGCGGACCCATGCCACCCATGTGCACCCACATGGACGCCGAGCCAGGACCACCGTTAAAACAGAAGGTCAAGGGACGCTTGGGCGCCTCCGGGCCGCCGTCCAACGTATAGGCCATATAGAAGATATGTGCCTCGGTTTCTCCGGCTGGATTCTTCAACGGCATTTGGGCTACGGTGGCGGTGTAGTTGATCGTTTTTCCGCGGACGGTGATGGAGTGATGTGTCACCACCGGCGTTTCATCCACTTCTCCGCCCACAGCGGGACCGGGGCCGGCGATACCTGCCCGTCCACTCCGTCCCGCAGGCGCAGGAACTGCGGGCGCTGGGGGTGCGGCCGGAGTTGCGGGACGAGCGGTTTGCGGGGCAGCCTGTCTGGCTGGCACTGGGGCGGACGTTGGCTCCTGTCCGATGAGGAGAAGTAGAAGTGGAAAAATCAACATTTTGTCAATGATAAACGATGGATGCTCTACAAACGGACAACTGCCTCTAAATACATATCCAGATGCGCTTGTGCGTTCAGTAGAGCATCGGACTTACGTTCCAGCCTTGCGATCATGAGCGCTCCTTCCAGGCAGGAGATGACGACGTTGGCCAATTTTTCCGGTTCCGTTTCGGGATTCACCTCTCCGCGCTCGATACCTTCCTGAATGATGCCTATCAGTCTGGCCTGCCATGCATGCAGAGCTTTGGCCGCGTGCTTCCGCAGTACCGGATTTCCATCATCGGTATCGACGGCGGTATTTAGCAGGGGACAACCTCCTGGAATAGGGGAGCGTCTTTCCACAAAGTTTGCAATTAGCTTTCTTAGTTTGTCGACGGAGTTCTTTATCCCGGCTACATCATGTGAACGTAGTTGGACGGCTTCGTTCCAGGCAAAATCAAACGCCGCGGCGGCCAATTCTTCTTTGCTCGAAAAATGCCGGTAGATTCCGCCTTTCTCCAGGCCGGTTACCTGCATAATGTCGGACATCGAACTGCCTTCGTATCCGCGCTGGTTAAAAAGCTTGGCGGCCTCGGCAACTACGCGATGCCGGGTCTGTTCACCTTTGGTCATTCGTTTTTACTGTCTTTCCAAATAAGACTATACGGTCGCTTTTATGATATCGTCGTAGCTATTTGCGGCTGAGTTCCAATTCCGAGCCAATGAAGCCCCAAGAGTTCCATGCGTTTCCCGTCACTACGTTTTGAAACAGCTCATGCGCTCGAACTGGATTCGTGTTGGTATACAGATGCCGGTTCCCGACGCCATAGCTAACAGTGTTGAACGATAGTTCGGATTCCGTGTCCGTTGGATCGGCTGGTTTGCGCGGCAATACATCATTTTCCGAAATGACGCCCTGGTAAAAGCGCAGCAGCCGCAGGTAAAAATAAAGGTGAGGCTCCTGGTTCTTCATAGCTGGTGTGATTCTAGAAAGCACACTGGCTGCAGCAGCGGTTTGCCCGGCGCGGCACAACGAGACGTAAACCCAGTTGGAACAATCGATGATGCTGTCGTTGCTGTTGGCTAAATCTAACGCCCGCTGAAATCGCTCCGCCGCTTGCGGAAATTCTCGAAGGAAGTAATGGGCCATACCCAGGTGATATTGCGCATCAAGCATCTTCGGATTGATTTCGACAGCCCTTTGTAAGTCCGCCAGGGCCTGCTTGAATTCGCGCAGGCCCAATTCGCGATGTCCCCGCTCCAAGAACAGATCCGCATTGTTGGGAGCTGACTGGAGGCCCGCCGTACAGGTGGCCACTGCCTCGCGATATTGCCGCTTGGCGGCTTGCGCTTTGGAGAGCTTCAGCACTAAATCGACATTCTTTGGATCGGCGGCCAAGCTCTTCCGGGCTGCCGCGATAGAGCCATCCGTATCCGGCAGCGCGTACAGCTTCCGGCCAAGGCCGGACGTGACCTCAAATAGATTCTCCCGCGAAGCAGCGTGGCTCCGCGCCGGAAATGCGCTAAGACACAACAGAAGGGACGCGTAAAAGGCTCTGGATAGCGTAGAAATCATTTCTACGGAGTATGCCACAGGAACTAGCGATGATTGAGTCCACCGTCAACAGCCAGGATCTGGCCGGTAATAAACGTTGGGGCAGTGAGGAAAAAGATCACTGCGTCGGCGATCTCTTCGGGCTTCCCTGCTCTTTGCATGGGCGTAGCGTCGATCATTGCCTGCACTCTGGCGTCAACGTCATTATCAAAAGGGATCACTCCAGGAGCAACGGAGTTCACGGTGA
Source organism: Bryobacteraceae bacterium (assembly GCA_035316385.1). Classification (GTDB taxonomy): domain Bacteria; phylum Acidobacteriota; class Terriglobia; order Bryobacterales; family Bryobacteraceae; genus Bog-105. Next base: position 24,856 of record DATHIZ010000451.1, read on the forward strand.
TTTGCGGAGCAAAGGCTTTCGATAGGGCCTTGGTCAACATGATGACGCCGGCTTTCGATGCGCAGTAGTGAGCGTGTTGCGCCCACGGCCGGATGCCGCCTAGCGAACTAATATTGACGATGCGGCCGGAGCCTAACTGCTTCATCTGGCGGCCGGCTTCCTGACAGCAGAAAAACGTAGCTTTCAGATTGACGTCGTGAATAAAATCCCAATCGGCCTCGGTCACGTCGAGCGGGTCGATGCGCGTGAACCGCGCGGCGTTATTGACCAGGCAGTTTAGAGGACCCATCTGGGTTTGCACGTCGTGAAAGAGACGGCGGATCTCATCCACCTTCGCCAAATCAGCCTGAAAGATGGGCGCGCCGCCGCATTCCCGCGAAACGGCTTCCGCCTCGGCGCGTGAATTGCCGTAGTGAATCGCAACGGAGAAACCGTGGCGCGCCAGTTCCATGGCGATGACGCGGCCAATGCGCTTCGCTGCCCCCGTTACCAGAACAGTTTGTCCGCCCGGCATAGCTATGCGGTTGGGACGAAGTCGCGGATGGCTTGCCTGGTGTACGCGATATCGTCATGAGTGTGCGCCGTCGAGAGAAAGGCCGCTTCAAATTGCGAAGGCGGAAAGTACACGCCGCGATTCAGCAGGTGATGGAAGAACTTTCCGAAGAGCGCAGTGTCCGATCGCTTGGCATCCTCGTAATTATTGACCGGGCCGGCGTTAAAGAAAAAAGTCAGCATGGAACCGACGCGATTGACGCACATGCCGGAAGGAACGTGCGCGGTCAGTTCGGCGGAAATACGTTCCAGGGTGCTGTAAGTTTCAGGATGATTTTCCAGGTAGCGCAGCATGGCAATTCCGGCCGAGACTGCCAGCGGGTTGCCTGATAGTGTTCCAGCCTGATAAACAGGACCCACCGGCGCAATCTTGTTCATGATGTCCGCACGCCCGCCGTAGGCTGCTATAGGCAAGCCGCCGCCGATGATTTTCCCCATGGTGGTGAGGTCGGGCTGAACGTTGAACAGCTGTTGAGCGCCGCCGCGGCTGACGCGGAAGCCGGTCATGACTTCATCAAAGATGAGGAGCGCTCCGTATTTTTGAGTAATGCGGCGCAGTCCTTCGAGAAAACCAGGCGCGGGCGGAATGCACCCCATGTTGCCGGCCACCGGCTCCACGATGACGCTCGCGATGCGGTCGCCTTGCCGCTCGAACGCCGTCTCCACCTGATCCAGATCGTTGTAAGGCAGCGCAATCGTGGTATCGGAGAACGCTTTAGGGACGCCCGCAGTATCGGGGAGGCTCAACGTGGCGACGCCGGAACCGGCTTTGACCAGGAGCGAATCGACGTGACCGTGATAGCAGCCTTCAAACTTGATCGTGAGATCGCGCCCGGTGAAGCCGCGGGCGAGACGAATGGCCGTCATGCAGGCCTCGGTGCCGGAGTTGACCAGACGCACCATTTCAACAGAAGGAACGGCGGAGATGATCAGTTCGGCGAGCTCGACTTCACGGCCGGTGGGCGCGCCGAAACTGGTGCCCAGTTCCAGAACCGACGTCAGGGCTTCAATTACCGGCTTGGGACGGTGCCCCAGGACAAGCGGCCCCCAGGAGCCGATGTAGTCGATGTACTCATTGCCATCGACATCAAAGAAGTGGGACCCCTCGCCGCGAGCGATGAAGCGGGGCGTGCCGCCAACGGCGCGAAACGCGCGTACGGGCGAGTTGACTCCACCGGGAATCGATTGCTTAGCCCGGGCAAAGAGGGTCTCTGACTGTACTGTATCCATACGTATATGTGTCAGAACCCGGCTGTCAAACCCAAGTTTCGCCCAGAATCAGCTTACGGAATAAGAAGCTCATCATGATTTCGTGGACGGTCGTATTGACGTTGCGCAGCAGGCGGGTTTTCAGTTCCAGATAGGGCTGCGTGCCGGCAAAGAGGTCTTGCATGATTTCGCAGAATTTTGGGCTGCGCTTCATGAAGTTGATCATGCGGCTGGGCACGGCTCCAAAGCAGATTGCTCCGCAGAACAGGCGCTTCGCGAGGCCCGCGCTGTAGGTCAGATCCAGGCCGAAGTCGTGGGTAATCATCTGGCGGTAGGATTCAGCCTTGCGATCGACTGAACTCTCCTGCAGAAGGATTTGGCTGGCTAGATCACCCGAGCGTATGGCGTAGTACAAACCTTCGCCAGTGATAGGATCCACCAGTCCGCCCGCGTCGCCTACGGCAATCCAACCATCTCCGGCGAGGCGGTTGTTGCGCCAGCCTCGGGATTCGAGCGCGGGTAGCATGTGACCGTAAAACTTGGCCTCTTTCCGGGAGAAGCCTTTCTCGTCCATGTAGCGTTCGAGACGGGCGCGCAGGCACTGGGCGGATTCGCTTTTGCCGCAGATACCGATGGAGAGGTGCCCCGCGCGCGGAAAGACCCAGATATAGCCTTCCAAATTGGGCAGAAACTGAATATCGATGTGAGCTTGATTACTGGGGACCCAATAGCCCAGTGCATACATGGTGTCTTGCGCGGTGTACTGGGTACCGACGTCGCGCAGAGGATTGCGCGCGCCGGTGGCTATGACACAATAATCGGCATCGATCACGCCGGAACGGGTGCGGATGCGCCAACGCTGTGAACCACGCTCAAGGGCCAGAACGCGTTCCTTTTCGATCTGAGCGCCGGCCGCTTCCGCACGCTGCAGCAGCATGCCATTGAGGTCCATGCGCGAATAAATCACCAGCGGACGGGTGAGCTGCATCTTGAACGCGCCGGATTTGGGGGCCGCGAGCAGGGTGTCGGTGACTAACCTCTTGGGCGAATCATTATTGATCAGATAAGGATATTGGGAGTATGCCTTATACGTAATGCCCCCGCCGCAGGGCTTTTCCCAGGCGAGCTTTTCGTCGAGAACAATAGTTTTGAGGCCGGCGCGCGCCAGACGCTCGGCGGCTGTCGCTCCCGCGGGACCGCCTCCAAGAACCGCTACGGTCTTCATGCGATGGGAGCCGCCGCTAAAGAATGCGTCATTGTTTCTCGCCAGGCGTGGTCCCGGGCGCAGGGTGTCCGGGAGGAAGCTGCATGCTGCCTCCGGAGGCGGGATTTCCCGAAAGGCCATGCCCTTGGGAATCCGCAACGTTCACTACCACCCATTTGCCATCGCGAGCTTCCAGTGTATATTTCATGGTCATGCCGCTATTCAGCGCCGGTTCGTTGTTCGGATGAAACGCGACGGTGGCGTAAGCCTTATTTTTGGCGAAGGACACATCAGTGGTCGTGAGAGTCATGCTATTCAGGTCGAGACCGGAATGGCTGTGAAGACGTTCGACAATAGCTTCCTGCACTTTCTCCTTACTCTCTAGAGAGTTCCGGCAAGCGGTGAGGGAAACAATTGCAATGAGGCTAACAGATAACAGCCGGGACACCCCCCGATTATAACTAGAGCGAAAGCGGCAGCGTCCGCGGAGCCCCGGCGCGCAATCATGGGACTATTCCCTTATGGCAGCGGCAAAGGACAAACACACGCCGGGCTCGCTTTTTCAGAGCGATCACAGGTACAAATATCTAGACACATTCATCACCTTGTTTGTGGTTATCCTGCTGGTGTCAAATATTATCGCGGCAAAGTTTTTTGCGATTGGGTGGCTGCGCGTCAGCGCGGCGCAGATCCTGTTTCCGATCACTTATATCTTTGGCGATGTGTTCACCGAAGTGTACGGATATAGCGCTTCGCGGCGCGCGATCTGGTATGGCTTCTTCGGTTCGTTCATCCTGGCTGTTTTGTGCTACGTGGCCGTGGTTATTCCGCCCGCTCCCGAGTATACGCAAGAGCCGGCATTCGAGACGATTTTCAAACCGGTAGGAAGAATTGTTGCCGCCAGCTTGCTTGCGTTCTGGTGCGGAGAGTTCGCGAACTCGTTCACCCTGGCTAAAATGAAACTTTTCACGAAAGGCAAGCACTTGTGGACGCGTACCATCGGGTCAACCATGGTCGGCCAAGCGGTGGATACGTCGGTGGTGATGTTCGCGGCGTTTTATGGAACACGGCCGACTGGCGTAATTCTGAGTTTGATCGTGTCGGGATATGCCATCAAAGTGGTTTACGAGACTCTGATGACACCCGTCACGTACATGGTTGTGAATTTCTTAAAGCGGGCCGAAGGCGTGGACTATTTCGACTACGATACGAATTTTAGCCCGTTTGCGACTGAGATAGAGCCGGAGGAAACGAAGGTTGGCCGGAAGCAAGCGTGATTACTGCAAGTCCGCGGGTGGGCGTAGAAGTTTGACGGGAAGCTTCATCACCGCACCGCGGCGGACGATGGTGAGCGTGATCACGTCGCCGACACGCTTTTGAGCAACCGCACGGACCAGGGCGTCTTCGCGGTCAACGGAACGGTTATCGATCGCTATGATCAAGTCCCCGCCGATTCCCAGTTCAACGTTGCCGATGGCAACTACTTGCGTGGCGGCGCGCAGACCGGCGGCCTCTTCCGATGAGCCGTTGACGATCTCCTGCACCAGCAGACCGCCGCGGCGCGGCAGGCGCAGCGCTTCGGCCAGATCGCCGGCGACGTACTCGGTAGTGATGCCGACCCTGGGGCGCTCCGTAACCCGGCCGGCGCGGTAATCGGCCAGTAGCGCCTTGGCGCGGTTGATGGGTAGAGCGAAGCCGATGCCTATGTTGGTTTTGCCCAGGATGGCGGTGTTGATCCCGATGACATTACCGCTGGAATCAAGGAGCGCCCCGCCGCTATTTCCGCCATTGATGGCTGCGTCGGTTTGGATCATGCCTTGGATTCGCTGGCCCGTTTCGCCTTCGATGACCCTGCCGATGGAACTGACCACGCCGGTGGTCAGCGTTCCTTCCAGACCGAATGGATTACCGATCGCGAGAACTTTCTGGCCCACTTGCAAATGATCGGAATCTCCCAGGCGCAGAAATGGCGGTTTCTGCTTCGGCGCGATTTTGATAAGCGCCAGATCGTCGGAGCGATCGGTGTCGATCGCTTGGCCAACATATTGCGTCTGATCGGGGAGCGTGACCTGAATCTTACTGCTGCCGGAAACAACGTGAAAGTTGGTGAGAATCAGACCCTCTTCGTTGATCAGGAACCCGGAGCCCAGGCTCTGAGAGGCTACCGGCTGATAGAAAAAATCGCGCCGCACGGCCGTACTGGTGATGTAGACGGTAGCCAGGCGGGCGGCTTTGTAGATATCAATATTGTTTTGTTCATCGGGTGTAAGTCCCGCGCCTTGCACCGGTCTCGGCTCAGACCACGAAACGCCAGTGCGGAGTAGCGGAGCGGTTAGAGTGCGGACGCTCCAGTTGGCCTTGGAAGTCACCCAGACAAAGCCGAAGGCGACGGCAAAAGCCCAGAGCAGGGTGCGGGCTCTCACGACCGGGAAGCCTCCGCCGCCCGGCGTAGGTCGAGAAATACGGCCTCCACCTGCCGGAGCGTATTCTGCTTCGGACCGTCGGTGTCGATCACATATTGCGCATAGCGCTTCTTTGCGTCCAGCGGCATCTGCTTCTCAATTCTGGCCATCACCTGCTCACGCGGGAGGTTATCGCGATGCATGGCTCGCGCGACCTGCGTGTCCAGGCTGCAAGCTGTCAGAATCAGCTTGTCGAAGGCGGAATAACGGCCTGTTTCTATTAGAATAGCCGCCTCGATCACGGCAATGCCCGTGGGTTCACGTGCCGCGAATTCTTTTAACAAGTCCTCTTCCATCTGCAGCACGGCGGGATGCACAAAACCGGTAAGCTTCTGCAGCAAATCCGGCGAAGCAAACACAGTAGCGGCAAGCTTTTTACGGTCGATGGTGCCATCGGCCGAGAGAATCTCCTGACCAAAGTAATCGACAGCCGGCCGGTAGGCGGCTCCATCCGGCTGTAGAGCAGCGTGCCCCAGGGCATCGGCATAAATGACAAAACAGCCCAGGCGCTGGAGTTCGCCGGCCACAAAGGATTTCCCGCTGGCGTAACCGCCGGTCAGGCCAACCTTCAGCATCCGAGGTGCTGTTCCGCCAGATGAACCGTGTTCGCCATGAGCATGGCAATGGTAAGCGGGCCTACGCCGCCCGGTACCGGCGTATAGGCGGACGAAAGCTCCCGCATGGCAAGGGGATCCACGTCGCCCACCAGCGTGCTCCCGTTCTTGGCGAAGGCGGCCAGGCGCGCCGGGTCATGCGCAAACAAGCGGGCCACCACTTGTTCGTCAGTTAAACGATTTACACCGACATCGACGACGACCGCCCCAGGCTTGATGTGCTCGACGCCGATAGCGGCAGGCTTCCCAATGGCAGCCACCAGAATGTCGGCACGGCGGCACTCTTCCGCGAGATTGGGTGTCCGCGAATGGCAAATAGTGACCGTGGCGTTCTGATGCAGCAGCATCAGCGCAATGGGTTTGCCTACGATGTCGCTGCGGCCGACTACTACGGCATGCTTGCCGGCGACGGGAATTTGGTAGCGCCGGAGCATTTCCATAATGCCGGCGGGCGTACAGGCGCGCGGCGCGGGCTTATTCAAGACCAGGCGGCCCAGGCTAAAGGTTCCGAAACCATCCACGTCGCGAGTGGCGTCGACGCAAGCGTTCACCGCTTCCGCGTTGACTTGAGGAGGCAAGGGCATCTGCACCAGAATGCCGTCAATGGAGCTATCGGCGGCGAGCGGCCGGATCAATTGAACCAGATCTTCCGTACTGATATCGCGGCTGGGCGTCAATTCGACGTTTCGGATGCCCAGATCCTGGCAGGCTTTAATCTTGCTGCGGACATAGATTTGCGACGCAGGATCATCCCCCACCAAAACGACCGCTAAAGCCGGTGGACGGTGTTTGGCAGTCAGCGCCGCTATCCGCGGCCTGAGCTCTTCCTGAATCTCCCGGCTGCTTTTTTTTCCATCAAGAACGACCCCGCTCATGCATCCGTGAGGATAACAAAGGACGAACCCCGGGGCCGCCGCCACTGGGCCGGCCAGTGGAAATACTGGTGGACAGAGGGGCATGGGTATGGCAGCACTGGCCATAGGCGTCGAATACGGCTTCAAACACGTTGTCCCAGGACTGCTGCTCCGCATATTGACGGGCGGAGAGGCGCATCCGGGAATGCAGGGTGGAGTTCGTCAGAATGTCGTTCACAAAGGTGATGAAGTCCCAACTGGAAGAAGCTACGTGACCGGTAACCCCAGATTGCACTAGAAACTTGGGGCCGCCCTGATCCGTGACAACCGCGGGGACACCGGAAGCAAGCGCTTCGAAAATGACGTTGCCGAACGTGTCGGTGTTCGAAGGAAACACAAACAGATCCATGTTGGCGTAAGCTTCGGCAAGACGCTCGCCGCGCAGAACGCCGGTGAAGATGGCGTGCGGAACGTTGTGGCGCAGCCAAGTTTCCTCGCTGCCTTCGCCCACGATCATGAACTCAAAGCGCTCCCGGCCAAGAGTGTTGAGAGTATTGCCGAGTTCGGCCAGAAAACGGACATTCTTTTCTGGCGTAAGCCGTCCAACGTAGCCGATGCGGAAAGCGTCGGTGACGCGGTTGCGCCGGGCGGGAGAGAACAGTTGAGTATTTACTCCGCGGCGCATCAGAAAGACAGGCCGCTCGGTGAGGGATTTGGTCAGGTCAATCAGTTCCTGATTGGGAGCCATGACGACGGCGGCACGGCGGTAGAACGTGCCTAAAACCCGCAGCGCTACCTTTTCGGCCCACGCGCCGATGCGGCGGCTGAGCCTGTTACCCGTAAAGCCGAGCACGCGTTCGAGGCGGCGGCCGGCATATTCGTGCAGGCTAGTGTGCCAGGAGATAACCAGCGGGAGCTGGAGGCGCCAGGAGACATACAGACCCACCGCCCCCATGTCGCCCGGACCAGTAATGTGAATCACGTCCGCGCCGAACTTTTTCACCTCGGACATGACTTGCGAGGCGTAGCGCAGCAGGAACGGATCGTAGTCGAGATTGGCATCGAGCCCGATGCGCAGGAGGCCGCGCTTGAGCTGAAGCATGGTGACAGGCCCCTCGACTACTGTTTCGTTAGTTGGTCCGCAATGGATGCTCAGGAAAGGAATTTCGCGGCGGCGCGCGAATGCCTCCAACTGGCGGCTGGTGTGCGCCACCCCGTTCACCTCGTGAAAGGTATCAGGCAGGAAGGCGACACGCGGATAGGACGTCAAATAGCCGCCTCGCCGTCGGACCAAACCGGGTTGGACCATGCCCGGTCAGACCGGTCATGCAGCGCCACGCGCAGCGCCGAGCGGACGCCGCGCCATTCGAAAAAGCGCATGGCGCCGACAAATTGTTTAACGATCATGGGGCCGCCGTCCTTCCAGATAGAAGCGAGCGGAACAGCGATTTCGGTTTCGGGATTACGGTAGAAGACGCGATCGGCCCAAGTCTGGCGGCCAACGAAGTTTTCCGGATAGTCGCGCACCACGTCGATCATGGTTTGCAGAATCCGCAGCCGGAGTGGTTCGTGATATTGCGGCATGAACACCACGTGGCTAAAGCGTTCATGGCGGACTTCCTGCGCCAGCTCGGCGAAGTTCATCGCCCGGGACAGGCTCAGAATGGCATTGGGTTCGCGCCCGTGACGGTCGCCGCCGGAGACCAGAGGCAGGCCCGTCTTGCGTCCCAGGGCAATCACTTGGTGGTTTTCATTCCAGCCGCGCAGCCCATTCAGTTCGAGCGCATGAAACCAATGCCCGTGAAGTTCGAGCAGCCCGGCAAGGAATTGCGCGTGCGGCGCCGCGCCGATCCCTTTTTCATCCCATAGCGGATGATTTAGGACTAGCAAAACGCCCGGATGCGCGTTCAGCATTTCCAGGAGGCCGCCCAGTTTTTCTTCGAGCGGTTCCGCCGTGAAACGGGCCAGGTCGTCCACGATGCTACCGGCCAGGGAGGAAGGCAGATTGTGTACGCCCAAATGAAAAAACGTCTCGCCGAATGGAATAGTCCACTCCGTTGAGATGGGGGATTTGGCGAAGCGGTCCAGGACATGGAGCTGACTTCCCGCGCGTATATCGTCATGGTCGGTCAGCGAGACAAGCGCGGGTAATTGCAGCTTTCGCTGAATCTGTTTCTCCTCCACGCGGAAGGCCTGGCGCGGCGCCAGCGGAGGAGTCCAGAAAGCATGTCCGAAATCGAAGGATTGCTTCGTTTTTTGGTGGTATTCTGCTTCCTGGCGGCGAATGGCCCGGCCAAGATAGGGAACATGGGCGGTATAGCGCGGCACCATGTCGAGGCTTTCCTCCGAATACATGGTGTGGCTGTGAAGAGAAACACCGGTGCGGAAACTTGGGGAAACCGACCGGTCATCCCGGAAGAATTGAAAAGTCGTTCTCGCTGTAACGGGCATCCGATTTCAATGTCCGCGATAAGTATTGCGGGCGCATTTGCCGGACGTGAATAAAACGTGAAAACTAGCCTGAATCCAATATCCGCCTGCACGCGTTGTTACAGATATATTTCAAGTGGCTTGAGCTGCCACAATTAAAGTTTCCGATGCCTGTTTCGCTGGTATAGTAATACTACCTGGTAAGGATTGGACGTTGCGTCGCGTCTATCTCGCGTCTATGAGGAGATTTCTACTAGCCCCATGTCCCTGAGCACGTCTGAATGAGCAAGCCAGCTGGAATGTTGACCGGCGAGAATTCAACTGACGCCGCCGGGCACGCCATGCCGCTGGAAAAGCTCTACCATCGAATCGCCGAGCTGGAAAGCGTCTGCCAGGAGCGTGAAACGCGGCTGGCCGCTTACGAAAGTCTCTTTTTCGATAACCCCGCGCCCACTTTGGTGTATGCGGCGAATTCGTTCCAAATCCTTCAGGCAAATCACAGCGCCTTGGACCTCTATGGCTACGACCAGGAAGAGATTCAGAAACTCACCCTGCTCGACCTGTTTGCGGTCGAGGAATTACAGGAAAGCTCCGCTTTGACCGCGGAATTAAGGAAACCTTCGAACACCATCGGCCCGGTGATTCACCGCGCGGCGGCGGAGCGGGAGCTGGTGGTGAGTATGATTTCCTGCAGCTTCGCCATGGGCGGCGTCGATGCGCGCGTGATAGTGATCCAAAATGAGACCGCGCGCCATGCCGCGGACGAAGCGTTGCGGACCAACGAAGACAGGTTTCAGCTCTTCGAAAATGCCAACGACGTCATTTTCCTGCACGATTTGCAAGGCCGGATTATCGAAATCAACCGCGCCGCCGAATACTTGACCGGATATGCCCGCACTGAAGTGCAGGGGAGATATTTTGAGGACCTGGTTGCGCCGGACGCCCGGCATTTAATACGGGACAGCATTCGCGCACACTTGGGCGGCAGCGCGGCGCAGCATTTCGAATTGGCTATTCTTTCCAAGGCCGTGACGCTGCGCTTTTTGGAAGTAAGCACTCGTATCGTTTACCGGCGCGGCCATCCGTTTGCCATTCAGGGAATCGGCCGGGATATTACGGAGCGTAAACAGGCCCAGCAGCGGCTCCAGGAATTCGCGCAAGAACTACAGGCGAAAAATGAAGAGCTGAGCACCGCGCTCCGCCTGGCGCGCGAGGCCACGCAGCTGAAAGAGCAGTTTCTGGCCAACACTTCGCACGAGCTGCGTACCCCCATGAACGGAATCATGGGTATGGTTGACCTGCTGAGAGACACGCCGCTGACGGGCGACCAGAGCGAGTACGCTGACGCAGTGAGCCAGTGCGCCAACGATTTGTTGACAATCATCAACGATTTGCTTGATTTGTCGCAAATCGACGCGGGACGCCTATCGCTAACGCGCGAGCAGTTCGACATGCGGGAAAGCTTGCGGGCCGTATTGAAGCTGCTGCGGCTCAGGGCGGACGCTAAACAACTGACGTTAAGCTGCGAGATCGATCCCGAATTGCCTCCGGCGATCCATGGGGACAGCGTGCGCTTCCGCCAGATATTGACGAACCTGATTGCCAACGCGCTCAAGTTCACCTCAACAGGCGGAGTGCACGTACGGCTGACGAAAAGTCCTTCCCGGGCGGCCGTGCGCTGCGAGGTGATTGACTCGGGTATTGGCGTGGAAGAAGGCGTGCAGAAACGGATTTTCGAGGCATTCTTCCAGGCAGATGGAACAACCAAGCGGCGTTTCGGCGGAACTGGCCTGGGACTCACCATTTGTAAGCAACTGGTGGAGATCATGGATGGAGAGATCGGAACGTTTAATAACGTGCCGGCGGACGGTTCCACGTTCTGGTTCGAATTGCCGCTCGAGTGATGCCGGCCGGTCCGAATACTGCTTTTGTCCTGACTATCTTCGGCCTGCTCGGGATGTACGGCGAACTGATTTGGCCGGGACGCCGCATCGCCGGACTGGCCGGCCCGGGAGTGCTGGGTTTAGGAGCCGCGCTGACGGGCGCCTATTTCCTATGGCTCCATTCACCCACGACGTTCGGCCTGCAGTTTCTAGGCGCCGCGGTGGCGTTGTTTGCCATAGACGCAATGGTCAACTCGTATTTCGTGGCCGGGGTAGCTGGCGCCGTGGCCATGACTATCGGTTTTTGGAAGCTTTTCGACGGCCCGCGCGGAATCGTGGCGGGTTTGGCATTCCCACTCTGTCTGCTCTTCGGGTCAATTACGATGTTTCTGAGCTACGGGGCGAAAAGAGCGCGCCGGAATAAATGGAAGGGAACTTTTCGCCAGCCGTAACGTAAGTTTTGAGCGAGAGGGCCCATGCGTCACTTCCTACTTGTTCCCATTGCGTTGCTGGCGGGTTCCCTATGCGCGTCCGGCAGCATCGATAGTGGTTTGTTGGGGCTTGTACCAGCCGGGGCGAAGGCCATCGGCGGCTTCGATGTAACCAATTCGCGAAATTCCGAATTCGGACAATATCTGCTGACGAAATCCCAGGCAGACGATCCGCATTTACAGAAGCTGATGGAGGCAACGGGCTTTGACCCGCGCCGCGACCTGCAGAGCTTGCTATTCGAAAGCGGGGACCCGCGCCCAGGCGGCCATCAGCATTCGTTTGCGATCTTGGCGCGCGGCACGTTCGACGAGCGGCGTATTGAAGCGCATGCGCAAGCTGAGGGGGGCGTCGCCCAGAGCTTTCAGGGCGTCCGGATGATAGTAACTCAATCGCACGGCGAAGAAACCGCGCTCGCCTTTCTGGACACGGGCGTGGCCGCCTATGCCGACGTGGCAACGCTTCAGCAAATCATTCTGAACCGGGCTACACCTTCCACGCTGGATCCGGCTTTGCAGAGCAAGATCGACCTCATCGGGAGCAAGAACGACATTTGGTTTGCCGCTCTCATGGGCGGTGATTTCCTGGCCAACCACTTCAATCACGGGCCGCGCGGTAATGATGCCGGCGCCGGGCAGTTGCCAGAGCAGGCGAAAGTGCTGCAGTCCGTCGTGCAATCGAGCGGCGGCGTGCGGCTGGGCCCGACAATCGAAATAACGTTTCACGCCGTTACGCGTTCGGCCCAGGACGCAACCTCGCTGGTGGACGTCGTTCGTTTTCTGGCCAGCATGGTGCAGATGCAGCGGCAGAGCGACCCGCGCGCCGACCTGGTGGCGCCATCACTGGACGGCATGACGATCCGAACCGATGGAAATCAGGTACATTTTGCGATGTCGATGCCCGAAAAAAACCTGGAGCAACTCGCGGAACTAGGTCCTAAAGCGAACGGCAGACGGGCTAGGCCCAATATCCGGTAACGGCGATGGACAGCCCCAGGAGGGCTGAGATCACGCCAAACACGAAGAGGGGCTTTCGTTTGACCAGAATCGACAAAGAAGAAAAAACGATGGCGCATTCCAGAAAGACTTCGCCAATGTGGAAACGCTCGGCCTCATGGCCGGTCTTGTCGCGCTCTTTCTCGAAGTCATGGGCTTTCTCTGAGATTTCAGCCAAGTCCCTCTCGTAGCGGTCGCCATCCTTGGTATATTTGGCGACGATTTTCGGATCGGATTTTATCTGCGTAAGCACATCTTGCGCCAGTTGAGCCGAATAGCGCCGGATATTCTTTGCCTGGTAGTACGCCCACTGGTCAGAGCAAAGTTGCTGGTTGAGAAGCTTTTCCGCATTAAAATGCTGACCGAGGACCGTCACTATGGCAAGCATGGCGGCGATGATCGCCATGGTGCCCGCCACAACCTTGTCGAAGGGCTCGCGGGCGTTGTGAACTTGTTCCTCTACTTCCTCTTGCTCGGACATGCAGGACCCAAGCTAACACGATGCGGCTACATGGCTGTCGCCATTTTTGACAGCTCGCGCACAAGCTTCCGGTAGTTCAGATGATCGAGGGCGCGGAACGGAAACCATTGGCCGTCACGCCAGGAAGAGTAGTACCAGCGGGAGAACAAAGCCAAGTGCTCCACGCGCCGCCCCTCGCTTTGGACAGACCGTAGGGATGTCTCAAGCAACTCGCGGAGTTCCCGGTCCAGTGACATGGCGCGCGACTCTTCGCCCGACAGATCCACGGGCACCGGATCCTGCCAGTACCCCGCAATCACAGGCCACAGACGGAACTGCCGGTAACCGCAGGCAGGTGTGAGCGCTACTCCGTTGAATTCGTCGATCGACGTAATGGCACGGTCGCGTGAGGCAGCGGCGGCATTCACGCGCTCCAGGCGTTTGTGGATTTGCGCGGCAAGCTCGAAATCCATTTCTGACGAGGCTTTCTGGCGGGCGACGGAAAGGCTTGTGGCGGAGCTCTGGCCGTTGGTCGCAAGAAAATCGAGAACGCGGCCCGATTCGCCGTGGTACTCTTCACTCGTGACGGCGCACTGGCACGGCCGCAGGCACTGGTTCATCTCGCCATAGATGCAACCAGGATGGGTAGGGTGAGGCTCCAGAACCTCCGTGCAGCGGCGCAGCTGAAACAGCCCCAGAACCTCCTGCTCATAGCGCTGGGCCAGGTCGCGGCTGGAGAATGGACCGAATACGGCCGTGCTCTTGCGCGAGATCCGGTTCTTCAGCTCCAGCCGTGGAAATGCATCCGCGGCGGACAGGCTGACGAACCAGGGCAAGCGCAGCCGGAGTTGCTGTAAATAGCCGGAGGGGTTGTAGCGTTTGGCTAATTCGTACATGACTAGCGAAATTTCCAGCCTTGAACCAGTTAACCAAAAATTCACCAACTCGACACTATCGCGAAGCAGAGGTGGTGCATTGACCGTAGATGGGACAAGCAATCGTTTCAGTCTTCGTTTAAGATTGATTGACCAACTGAAATGGGGCGGATGGCCACGCACGGAAAACGCATAAATGCCGGACGACTCAGGAAGCGCGTGAATGGCTTCGGCCAGATCGGGCGCGCGGGGCGAAAGAGTAAAAGGGTCGGGAAGTTTCACGGAACGAGCGGCGGGTTTTCCTTTAGGGGCTTTCCTTTAGAATTGTACAGTCTAGAATAGGTGTTATCTCGCTATGCAGGGTTGTCAGCACGAGCGATCCGAGTTTCTCTACCGGCGTGACGGTATCGATTACGTACGATGCCTGGATTGTGGCCAGGTCTTCGAATCGGGGGATTTAGAGTCGGTAGCCGTATACGAAGAAGAAGAAGAAAAGCCTAAGAAGCGCCGCTGAAGCACGGCTTCACGGTTCGGTTCACGCTTGTTACACATTGAAAATTTGCAAGGGCCATGTCAGGATTGACACGCGTCTCGGCCCAACAAAAAAGCAGATTGAAGTCCCCACTGCGGATTTTGTCGATCGGCGGCGGAACGGGGCTCTCGACGCTGCTGTCGGGCTTGAAGAGATACGCCCGCGGCGCGCTCGAAGGCGGCCCGACCGGTACACCCGTGGTGGATATCACTGCGGTGGTGACGGTCTCGGACGACGGAGGCAGTTCCGGACGCCTGCGCCGGGATTTCGATATCTTGCCGCCGGGCGATATCCGCAACTGCATGACCGCCCTTTCCGAGGACGAACATCTGCTTTCGCACCTGTTCGAATACCGCTTTGCCAGCGGCCGGGGACTCAAGGGCCATAGTTTCGGCAATCTGTTCCTCACCGCAATGCACCAGATCACCGGCGACTTTGCGCAAGCCGTGAAACTGTCATCGGAGATTCTGGCCATCCGGGGGCATATTTTTCCGGCTACTTCGGCCAACGTCACGTTGGAAGCAGTGTTAACCGACGGCTCAGTGGTGCGCGGCGAGACTAAGATCGGCAAGAGCCGCAGCGCCATCCACGCGGTGCGCCTGAGCCCGGAAAATTGCGAGCCGCTGGCGGATACCCTGGACGCCATCGAAAAAGCAGACCTTATTACCTTGGGACCCGGTTCGCTCTATACCAGCGTGATACCGAACCTTCTGGTAAACGGCGTGCCGGAGGCGATCAGCCGGTCGGGCGCCATGAAGGTCTATTTTGTGAACCTGATGTGGCAGCCGGGGGAGACGATTAACTTCTCCGCCTCAGCGCATTTGCAGGCGCTGCACGCGCACGCGGGATTAGATTTGATTGATTGCGTCGTGCTGAACTCCGCGCCCATCTCGCCATCGCTGAGACGCAAATACGCGCGCGAACAAGTGAAGCCGGTGGAAAACGACATCGAAAACCTGGTCAGGCTGGGCGTGAAAGTTGTGACTGCCGACCTGGTCAGCAATGTGACCTTCGCGCGAAACGCCATCCGGCACGATCCGGAAGCTCTGGCTAAAGTGGTTGTGGATCTGGCCAGCCGTTCCCGCGCCTATCAACTGAGAAAAGAAGCGCTTCAGAGCCACCGTTTACGATTGAGATGAAAAATAATGTCACCGTCGTGATTCTTGCCGCCGGGCTTGGAACACGCATGAAATCCCGCAAAGCGAAGGTGCTGCACGAAGCCGGCGGAGACACCTTGCTGAACCACATTGTGCGAGCCGCGCTGCAGGTCGCCGAGCCTGAGCGAATCGTGGCCGTGGTTGGCCATCAAGCCGCCAAGGTCCAGGCTAGCGTTAAAACACCGGGCATCCGGTTCGCCGAGCAGACCGAGCAGCGCGGAACCGGACACGCGGTGCTATGCGCGCGCGAGGACGTGGCGGCCGCCGAGGGCCTACTGCTGATTTTGAATGGCGATGGGCCGCTGCTGCGCGCGGAAACGCTGCTGGCGCTAGTGGAACTCGGGAGCCGGGCCACAGGCGAGCCAACCTTGGGCGGGGCGATTGTGACCACTCGCATGGCCGACCCCACCGGTTACGGACGGATTGTGCGCGACGAGCGCGGTATGGTGGCGGCGATTGTGGAACAGAAGGCGGCGAGCCTGGAACAACTCAACATTCGCGAGATCAATCCAGGGCTGTATTGCTTTCAATCGGAGCTTTTCTGGCGGCACGCCGGCGAGCTCACCACGAACAATCCGGCAAAGGAATACTACCTGACCGACATGGTAGAGATTCTGGCCCGGCACGGCCATTCCATCCTGCCCATGCCGGTGGAGGATGAGACCGAGTTGCTGGGCATTAACACGCGCGTGGAATTGGCCCTCGCGGACAAGATTCTGCGCGCCAGGAAATCCCGCGAACTCATGCTGGCGGGCGTCACCATTGAAAACCCGGACAGTGTGACGATTGACGTGGACGTGGAAGTGGGAATGGATTCGGTGCTGGAGGCAAACGTGCATCTGCGCGGCCAGACGCGCATCGGAGCCGGCTGCCGGATCGGCACGGGATCGGTGATGCGCGATTGCGATGTCGCCGACGAAGTAACAATTCTGCCGTATGTCGTCGCCGACCAGGCAGTTGTCCGCGCCAGGGCGTCTATCGGACCGTTCACGCGTATGCGGCTGCATGCCGATGCCGGAGAAGATAGCCATATCGGTAACTTCGTCGAGCTCAAGAAGACAAAACTCGGCCAAGGTTCCAAGGCGGGCCATCTGGCCTATCTGGGCGATTCCAACATCGGCGCGGGTGTCAACATCGGCGCGGGCACTATCACCTGCAACTACGATGGGCAAAAGAAACACACGACGGAAATCGGCGAGGGCGTGTTCGTGGGCAGCAACTCCACGTTGGTTGCTCCGCTCAAGATCGCCGATGGGGCTTATATTGCGGCCGGTTCGACGATCACCACCAACGTAGAGGAAGATGCTCTAGCGATCGGACGCACCCGCCAAGTGGACAAGCCCGGATGGGCAAAAAAACGCCGCCAGCTGACGGCAAGCCGCTAAGGCGTTTCGGCGATTAAGAAACATTCAGCGCGGTTTACCGGCGTGCACCGCGGGCCGGAGTTGAATTTCGAGCGCCGTATCGCCCTCCGGCAAGCGATTGTACCGGACCGTCACGCGCGCCTTCACCTTAACCGCCAGTGTGTTGATTTTGGTATCGGCATTAATGAGAAAAAGACGTGTCTCGTTCGGCCGCCCGACGAGCGTACGCGAAACCTTCACGTGCCGCGGATCGATCTCAACCACCGAGCCGGCGAAAAATTGCGGCTTGGCCGGCGAAGGAGCGGCTTGACCCGCAGTCTCCTCATTCACCGCCGCATGGTTGGAACTTTGCGGCGTCGCCGTGACCAAGCTCAAGAATAGAGCGATAGCCACGCCGGTCAGTCTATTGCGCATAAAAGAGCGTAAGCTTCATCGGCCCTTCCTTGTTTAGCACAGCCCGAGCATTTGGCGCTTCAGTTTCACTTACAAAACTGTGCCCGGATGGTACAAATTAGGGATTTTTAACTGGCCAATGGCAATCAGTTCACCGGAGTAAGATAAAGCCTTTACGAGAGGCGTGCCGGCGGGCACCACAAACGGTGAAGTGCGGAAGTCGCGGCCCTGTCGGATTTGTGTTTCCACCCTGGCATCGAAATGTTCGGCGGGTACGTGAGTCAGCATCGCGGCGGCAGGCGTGACGGCTTCGGGCAGACGCCCCGCGGCCGCCAGATCGATGAGGGCGTCTAACGTTCTGGCGTTCTCGATTCTGAATTCACCGGCTTGCGTTCTGCGTAACCGGCTGAGCAGCGCGCCGCAGCCCAGGCGCTGGCCCAGGTCATGCGCGATACTCCGGATGTAGCCGCCGCTGGAGCAGGTGACAACAATCTCCATTTTATCCACGGATAAGTTTGTCACCTCCAGGCGTTTCACCTCGATTTCGACGGCGGGCAACTCCACGGAAATTTGCTTGCGAACCAGCTTGTAAGCTGCCACGCCGTTGATCTTTTTCGCCGAAACGGGCGGAGGCGTTTGCATAAACCGTCCGGTGAACCCCACCAGCGCGGCGCGCACGGCGTCCGGCAAAGGCAGGGGCGCGCCGGTTTCGACCACCTGCCCTTCGGCATCGTACGTGTCGGAGGTCCGCCCGAAAGTAATCTCCGCATAGTATGTCTTGTCGTCCTTGCCATAGAACTGGGCAAGCCGGGTGGCGGCGCCGGTCACCAGGGCAAGCAGTCCGGTCGCCATGGGATCCAGCGTGCCCAGGTGTCCCACGCGCTTGGTCTTGGCGAGTTTGCGCCAGCGGTTCACCACGTCGTGGCTGGTGCATCCCGCCGGTTTGTCAATCAATACTAGGCCATTCATTCGGATTAGTGTGGCTACGTTAGTCTGGTGTTGAGCGGGCTTTCATCTCCCGCTGGAGCAATCCGTACCCGGGCCAGCGAAGGTTTACAGCACTTGGAAGAAGAAGTACTCGGTAAAGCGTACGATTCACGCCTGATGCGGCGGCTTCTGACGTACATGAAGCCATACTCGGCCGTCGTAGCCGCTTCGCTCGCGCTGCTGCTGGTGGATTCTCTACTCCAGATTATCGGACCGCTGCTGACGAAACTGGCCGTGGACCGTTACCTGGCGCCAACGGGCCATGCGGAGACCCTCCCGGTTCTGGACCGCTGGCTGGCGCATGATCCCGGGACCGGCCTGACCCAGCTAGCTCTCGCCTACCTCGCAGTTGTTGTGTTCGGCTTCTTCTTCGATTTCGGACAGACCTACCTCATGCAGTGGACCGGCCAGAGAGCAATGTTTGATCTGAGGCGCGAACTGATGACGCATCTCCAGACACTGGATGTGGCGTACTTCGACAAAAATCCAGTGGGGCGGCTGGTCACGCGCGTTACAACCGACGTCGATGTCTTGAACGATCTGTTCACCTCAGGACTGGTCACGATTGTGGGCGACGTGCTGATGCTGCTGTTCGTAATCGTCGCCATGCTGCAGCTGAGCCCCGGCATGACCGGACTCATGCTGGCCGTGATGCCCCTAGTGGTGCTGGTGACCATTCAATTCCGGCGCACGGCTTCGCAAAGCTACCGGAAAATTCGCGTGGCCATCGCCAGAATAAATGCTTATCTGCAAGAGCACGTGGCCGGCATAGCGGTGTTGCAGCTCTTCAACCGCGAGCAAAAGAGCCGGGAAGAGTTCGAGCAGATCAACCGCAACCACATGCTGGCCTTCAAGGATTCCATCACGGCCTATGGATGGTTTTACCCGGTGGTGGAGTTCCTGGGAACGCTTTCGCTGGGTTTGCTGCTGATCTATGGAGGGTTCCGCATACGCCAGGGCGCGCTGACCATCGGGGTGCTGGTAGCGTTCTTCCAATACAGCATGCGATTCTTCCGGCCGATCCAGGATCTAAGTGAAAAATACAACATCCTGCAAGGCGCAATGGCGGCGTCCGAACGGATCTTCAGATTGCTCGACACCCGCCCGCAAGTGGTTTCCCCGCCGGCGCCCACACCGTTTCCCGAAGGACCGGTGGATGTGGAATTCGATCAGGTCTGGTTCGCCTATAACGACGAAGACTGGGTGTTGAAAGACGTGAGTTTTCGCGTGGCCGCCGGAGAGACACTGGCCATTGTGGGCCACACCGGCGCGGGCAAAACAACGCTCACCAACTTGTTGCTGCGCTTTTATGACGTGCAGCGCGGCGCGATACGCATTGGCGGTATAGATATTCGCTCGTTCGACCTGATTGATCTGCGGCGGCGCTTCGGAGTAGTTCTGCAGGACCCGTATCTGTTCACGGGAACGCTGGAATCGAATATCCGCCTAGGCACCCCCGGAATCGGGGCGGAAGAGGTGCGGGCCGCGGCCGAGCGCGTAAACCTGCTCGATTTCGTGGATTCGCTGCCAAGCCGCTTCGACACTCCGGTGCGCGAGCGCGGCAATGGATTTTCAACCGGGCAGAAGCAGTTGATCAGCTTTGCGCGGGCGTTGGCGCACAATCCCCGGATACTCATTCTGGACGAAGCAACCTCGAGCGTGGATACCGAAACAGAGATCCGGGTGCGCGAAGCATTGACGCGGCTGGTCACAAACCGGACGTCGATCGTAATTGCACACCGGCTCTCCACCATCCAGCGCGCGGACCGCATCATCGTGATGCATAAAGCGCAATTGCGCGAAGCCGGCACGCATCAGGAACTGCTGACGCGGAGAGGCATTTACTGGAAGCTATACCTATTGCAGTACAAAGATCAGCAGTATCAGGATCAGGGAAATGAGCCCCGACAAGAACTCGCGCCCCAACAGCTTTAAGCCAGTGAAGCATCCGAATTACGCCATCCGCGCCTTCGGAGGTTTGAAGGTACGGCACAAGCTGGCCGTGTTGCACAACATCTTCTTTTTCGTGCTGGCGGCCTCGGTGTATCTGTCGGTGATTCCTTCCTTCTCCAGCCGCCTGGACGGGGCACGCCAGAGAGAGTTGAAGATGATCTCGCAGATCTTCGCGGCCGAACTGCCGCTCGACACCATTCAGGACTCGGGAGGACCGGGCGCGTATCCGGTTGAGGAAGGCTCCGCGGAACAGACCGGACTCTCGAAAGAAGGATGGTTTTATTTAAGCCAGCACCCCAATGGGACTTGGGAGCAGGATGCGGGCATGTTATTCAGAGCCAGCAAAGCCCCCGGACTCTACCGGCGCGTCACCTTGCCGCGCGAGTTTTACGAGCAGGCGCTCCGGCAGGCGCGCATTACTCTGTTCGTGGTGCTAGGCACCATCTACCTGCTTTCGATTGCGATTCTGGAATTCATCATCATGCCGCAGTATGTTTACCAGCCGTTAGCTTTGATGCTGAAGGCCGACGACGCCACGCAGCAAGGCGACCGCGCAAGCGAGATGATTGACCGGGAGTTTATTCTGAACGATGAGATAGGACAGATCATGCTGTCGCGGAACAACACGGTGGCGCAATTGCGGCGGCAGGAAGACGATCTGGCGATAGCGTTGCAGAAACTCGAAGAGCAGGACCGGCTGGTCAGTCTGGGTTTGTTGAGCACCAGCGTGGCGCATGAATTGAATACGCCGCTTGCGGTACTGCAAGGTTCTATCGAAAAGTTGCTGGAAACCAGCCCGGATTCGCTGACGCGCGAGCGTTTGGGCCGCATGTTGCGCGTAGCCCGGCGGATGAGCAAGATCAGCGAGGGGTTGGTCGATTTCGCGCGCGTCCGCAAGCAAGAGGCGGAGACTGTGGCGCTGCGTCCCTTAATTGACGAAAGCTGGAGCCTGGTGGCGATAGACGAAAAAGCATCCGCGGTCGCATTTGAAAATCGCGTGCGCCCGGAGGAGGCCGTCACCGGCAATGCGGACCGCCTGGTGCAGGTGTTCGTCAACCTGCTGCGTAATGCGCTGCTGGCAGTTTCTCCCGCCGGCTTGATCGAAGTCGAATCGAAATGCCTCCAGCGCGGAGGTCAGAACTGGGTGTGCTGTACAGTAACGGACGATGGACCTGGCATTCCGGCGCACGTGCTGCCCAATATATTCGAGGCGTTCGTTACGACGCGTCTGGATGCGCGCGGTACGGGGCTGGGACTGACGGTGGCGGAAGGCATAGTGACGCAGCACGGTGGCACCATAGCGGCGTTCAACCGGCCCACCGGCGGCGCCTCTGTTGAAGTGTTGTTGCCCGCGGGACGTACCGGCGGTGGAGCGGCATGAGCGAAGAAACCGCGGTTGCGCTCGGCTTAGTGGATATCGCCGTTCTGGACGACGATCTTGATTTTCGCAACTACATCGAAGATTTGCTGCGCGACGAAGGCAGGTATGTCGTAAGAACTTTCGCCTTGCCCGAAGAGTTGTTTATCTCGGCCGGCAGCCGTGTTCCCGACATCGTTTTGCTCGATATGAAAATGGGGCCGGCAACCGGTGAGGAAGTAGTAGAGCAGTTGCTTCTGCGCTGGCCGGAATTATGCATTGTCGTGATTACCGGCTATCCTTCGCTCGAGAACATGCGCGCGACTTTCAAACTGCGGGTCTTCGATTATCTGGCCAAACCGTTTTCGCTTTCGCAACTCCGGCAAACGCTGCAAAATGCGATTGAACAGTTCAGTTTGGGCCGTACTCCGCAAGACCGCCTGCGGGAACGTCTCGGGCACCGGATCAAGCTCCTGCGTGTGGAGAAAGACTGGTCGTTGAAAGACCTGGCCTCCGCGGCCAAGCTCAGCGTTTCGCAAATCAGTTCTATCGAACGCGGCGCCAATCTGCCCAGTGTGGAGAGCCTTTTGGCCATCTGCCGCGCGTTCGAACGAAAGCCGTCCGAGATACTGTCTTCTATCGGGTTTTAGTAGCCTGGAAGCGTGACACACATTAGTAACGTTACGGGGAAGAAGCGCGTCAGGTAGCAACCGACTTATTAATGCAGAGCTTCCCTTCCCTAAAGCGGCCCGCCGGCGCCGCCCTTCTGCTGCTGATGCTTTCGAGTGATCTCGGAGTAGCGCGGCAACAGCCGGATGCAAAGAATTTCCCATTTCCCGAAAAGCTCTCTTACCGGATCGAGTGGCGCATGGTGATGGCCGGCAGCGCGGTGGTGGAACTATCGCGCAGCGGCCAGAACTGGCAGACAACCTTGAATGTCGAAAGCGCCGGTCTGGTCAGCAGGCTTCTCCGCGTGAAGGACACTTACCGCGTGATTGGCACTGACCATTTCTGCGGAATTAATTCCTCTCTGGAGGCGCAGGAAGGCAAACGCCACACTTCGACCACAATGCTGTTCGACAACTCGCGGCACAAACTCGCCTACAGCGAACGGGATCTAATAAAAAATACTTCCAATCAGCACGAGATCGATATCGCCCCCTGTACGTATGAAATCTCGGGTGCCCTGCAGTCTCTGCGTCAACTGAAACTGGAGACGGGCAGGGTTATCACACTGCCCCTCACCAATGGCAAAAAGATGGTGACCGCCAAAATAGAAGCGCTGGGCGCCGACAAGATCACGCTAAACGGAAAGAACTACCCCACCATCCGCTACGAAGCCTTTGTTTTCGATAACGTGCTGTACCGGCGCAAGGGGCGGCTATTTGTCTGGATAACCGACGATTCCGAGCATCTGCCGGTGCAGCTCCAGTTCCAGATGGGCTTTCCCATCGGAAATGTAACCGTGTCGCTTGAAAAGCAAGAGACGTCGTAAACAGACTTCCGGCAACCGGGGCCGAGCAAAATACGTCATGATAATGAATATGAGGTTCCGTGCCGGTTTAATCTTGTGCTGCTGCGCGGCCATCGCCTGGTCGCAGACAGAGATGAACATTGCGCAAATTGCAGATTTCATTCGCTCAGAACTGGCATTGAAGCAGCACAGCGATAAGCAGATCGCCGCGTATGTCAAAAAGCTGCAGTTGAGCGAAAAGCTGACCGACAAAACGATCATCGATTTGCAGTCGCAGGGGGCGGGTCCGAAAACCGTTGAGGCATTGAAAGCGTTGCGGGATCAGACGGCCACCATGAAGCCGCCTTCGCAAGACGCCACTTATTCTCCGGCCACCGCGCAGGAGCCGGCTCCCGCCATTGGCTCGCCTACCGTGATGCTGAGTGCGAAAGCGCCCCCTATTCCTCCGCCGGATTCCGTGACCCAGCGCAAAATTCTGGACCAGATGAAGGAGTATGCGCTGAACTATACGCAAAATCTTCCGAATTTTGTATGCGTGCAGGTCATACGCAAGGCCGTGGATCCGAACGCCGGTGACAGTTACCGCAGCCTGGGCACGGTGCTTGCGAAAGTCAGTTACAACGAGGGGCAAGAACACTACAACGTCTATTCGGTGAACGGAAAATTGACCGACAGCACCATGGACAAGGTGCGCGGCGGGGGCGCGATGTCCACCGGTGAATTCGGCAGTTTGATGCGTGAGATTTTCGAAGCCAAGAGCGACGCCGAATTCGCTTGGGATCACTGGGGCACCTTGCGCGGCAGGCGCATGGCGGTCTTCAATTACTCGATCGACAGCGGCCACTCCAGCTTTTCCATCTCCTATGGCGCCGGAGAAGGTGACGAACAGAGGATTATCACGGCCTATAACGGATTGATTTACGCCGATCCGGCGACCGGTGAGATCACCCGGATCAAATTCGTTGCTGTCAACATCCCGAAAACCTTCCCGGTGAGAGCTACGACGGAAATTCTCGATTACGATCTGGTAGAAATCAGCGGCCAAAATTATGTGGTGCCGAAGATGGCTCAATTGCTCATGCTCGCCGGGCGGGAGAGTGCAAAGAACGAGATTGAATTCCGCAATTATCGCAAGTACGGCACGGATTCATCGATCACGTATGACGCGGACCCGAATTCGCTGCCTCCACTGCCGCCAGCTGAGTCGCAAGAGCAACCGGCGGATGCCAGCAAGCCCGCTGCGCCACCGCCCGCCAAAAAACCGGCTTCCACGGGGGACCCGTTTAGCTTGCCCACTGCTCCGCCGCCACCTCCGAAATAGCCTGGAGGGTTTGATCCAGCACAGAGGAGTCCCGGTGCTGCACGACAATCACGCGAGCGCCTGGGGAATTAGGCCTCCAGCGCGCCAGCATGCGTTCACCGGCGTAGCCGCTAAACACGGAAACCAGCGGGACATTCGCGGCGGCAGCCACGTGCTGGCCGGCCGAATCGTATCCTACATGCAGGTTTCCTTGTAGGATGTGGCTCGCAAACTCGGCATAGCTGCCGTCATGTAAATGAAGAAGAGACGGAGATCCCAGTTTCTTGGCGAGTGCATTGACCCGATCGGCTTCTTCGCCGCCCGCGCCTCGATCCAAGAGCACGGGACGGCCATAGCTCAGCAGTTTCGCCAGCACTTGAAACTCAAATTCATCGTCAATGCGCTTATCGCCGTTTTCTCCCACGCCCAAACTGACCGTAATGTCGGCGATTCGATCCTGCTGAACGGGAGCGGCGTAAGGCCGTTGAAAATCGACGTCAAACACTTCGGTGAGCCACTGCGCCGTCAGCTCCGGCAACGTGCCGTCTAATCCGCCGCCGAATGCGCGGCTTTCGAAGAAGAAATAGCGCGCATCATCGCAGACCGGAATCAGGCCCAATTGCGTGAGACGCGAGTCGGGGTCGATGACAATGGAGCTTAGTTCATCCACGGCCACTTGCAATTCCGCCGCGGCCAGAAGCCGGTCGCGCAGCAAACTGCCACGGCCGTAGCTGACGGTTATAGGCGCGATACACGGATCGCCGGCGAACAAGGCGGTATTTTTCTCCGGCCCCACCAGGCAGACTTCCGCGTGAGGAAAACGTTCCTTGGCCGCCGCCAGGGCCACGCTGGTAACTGCCACGTCGGCCCCCAGCGTGATGCGCGACAGCACGAAGACGCGTTGCACTTCCCCGCCCGGAAAAGGGCGCACCTGGCGCACCCGGCGATACCGCAGAAACAGCTCCTGCGCATCGTATTCCGGAAGCGCCCGCGCAATCACGTGCGAGAACAGACGGGCGTACACGTCGCACAATGCGGGATCGAACAAGTCGCCCAGCTGCTCAATCACAATTCCGAAGAGCGCGCGCGTGGCGGCTATGGCGCAAAACGGCTCATCCTCGTCGAGCGCGCGTTCGATCAGGTCATCCAGCACCCGCGAAGGCCACGTACCCTCTTTCAGACAGGCATCGAGGATCTCGTGCGCTAGTTCGTCAGCCGGTATACTTGCCAATGAGCAGCCCCAACTTTTCTTTTGCCTCCTGCGGAATGGCTTTGCGGTCGGTAAGAATGGCGTGCTGCAATGCCGAGCCGCACTTGCAAGCTCTCGCCGGCGGCATCTCCCGCACGACCTCGCGCACCAGCTTGCAGGCGTTTTCCGCGTTCTTCGTAAGAACGCCGATAATCTGATCCACCGTCACGGCTTCGTGCTCTTCATGCCAGCAATCGTAATCCGTCACCATGGCGATCGTCACGTAGCATGTCTCGGCTTCGCGCGCTAATTTCGCTTCCTGCAGATTGGTCATGCCGATCACGTCCATGCCCCAGGTGCGATAGATGTTGGATTCGGCGCGCGTAGAAAAAGCCGGACCTTCCATGCAGAGGTAAGTGCCTCCGGCCTTGCTGTTGATGCCGATTTGACCGGCGGACCGATGTACAACGCTTGCAAGCTGCGGGCAGATGGGATCGGCGAAGCTGATATGCGCCACCACGCCGCCGCCGAAGAAAGTGGAAATACGTCCGCGCGTGCGGTCGAAAAACTGATCGGGAATCACGAAATCCAGCGGCGCGTGCTCTTCCTTCATCGAGCCCACGGCGCTAAGGGAAAGAATGCGCTCCACGCCCAGCATTTTCATGCCGTAGATATTCGCGCGGAAGTTGAGTTCCGAAGGCGCAATGCGATGTCCACGGCCGTGCCGCGCCAGAAACGCCACCTTGCGGCCCTCCATCTCGCCCAGGATGTAGGCGTCCGAAGGGTCTCCGAAAGGCGTTGTGAGCCGCACTTCCTCCTGCTCCTCAAAACCCGGCATGTGATACAGGCCGCTCCCGCCGATAATTCCAATCTCTGCTTTGCTATCCAAACTAGCTGCCTAGCTCCTTTATTTCTGAATTAATTCGAGTAAAACACCGCCGGTAGAGGCGGGATGAACAAACACGTACAAATGGCCGCCCGCGCCGCGCCTGGGTTCGTTCAGCAGGCGCGCGCCTTCACTCTTCAGCCGCTCCAGGACGGCGCTAAGGTTATCCACCCGCAGCGCAATGTGGTGCAAACCCGGTCCATGTCTTTCGACAAACTTGCCGATGACGGAACCTTCGGCAGCCGATTCCAAAAGTTCGATTCTCGGCGACGAGGCCTCCCGCCCCGCCGGCAGCATCGCCACGGACACCTGTTCCGCGGCTACCGTCTCACACTGGCTGACCGTAAGGCCAAGCATCTGCTCGTAAAAACGCAGGCTTTCGTCCAAGCTGCGGACAGCTATGCCCAGATGATCGATTTCAATAGGGTTCTTCATCTGCCGGGGGTTAACTGGTTTTAGTGAGCTGCGATTTCAAATTAGTGACCGCCGTATACGGATCTTCTATTTTCGCAGTTACCAGTTCCGCGTGGCGCGCAAGTTCGTCCCGCGGGATGGAATCGAGCAGACTGTCCGTCAGCATTTCCCGCAAACGTCCAGCCCATGTTTCCACTCGGCGGCCGCGCTGACCCTGTTTCGCGAAGGCAGCGCGAACGGCGGCCAGCAGATCTTCCATGCCGCAGCCTTCCGATGCAACCACCTGGCGCACCGGAGCAGCATCCGCACGGCCCTCCTCCTGGGCCAGTCCTTGCATCGCACGAATCTCCTGCTCCAGGCGATCCGCGCCCGGCAGGTCCGCTTTGTTGATGGCGAAGACATCGGCAATTTCCATGATGCCCGCCTTGATCGCCTGCACGCCATCGCCCCATCCGGGCGCCAAAACAACAACGGTAACGTCGGCAAGGCGCGCGATGTCTACCTCGTCCTGCCCTACGCCCACGGTCTCCACCAGCACCACGTCGCGGCCGGCTGCATCCAGCAGCAGCGCCAGATCCAATGTGCCCCGCCCTAATCCGCCCAGCCTCCCACGCGTCGCCACGGAGCGGATAAACACCCCCGGGTCGCCATGGTGATCCTGCATGCGGATGCGATCCCCCAGAATGGCGCCGCGCGTGAACGGGCTGCTGGGGTCGACGGCGATCACGCCCACAGTTTTCCCTTCCGCGCGCAGTAAACCAATCAAGCTATTGACCAGTGTGCTTTTGCCGGCGCCGGGAGGTCCGGTTATACCCACCAGCAGGGCGTGTCCAGTCAGCGGAAAGAGGCTGGCGATCAGTTCGCGGCCGGTCTCGGTTCCGTTTTCGACCAGCGTCGCGGCGCGGGCGAGAGCGCGCAAGTCCCCCGCAGCCACACGCTCCCGCAAGGAATTCATTCCTTCAGCAGCTGGCGCGCAATCACCAGGCGCTGAATCTCACTGGTGCCTTCGCCGATCGTACACAGCTTCACGTCGCGATAGAACTTCTCAACCGGGTAGTCCTTGATGAAACCGTAACCGCCATGGATCTGCAGCGCCTGGTCCGCCACTTTTACCGCCATTTCCGAGGCGAACAGCTTCGCCATGGCGGATTCTTTGGTGACGCGCTTGTCGGCATCCTTTAAAGCACACGCGCGGTAAATCAGCCAGCGCGCCGCCTCAATATCCGTCGCCATGTTGGCTAGTTTGTCCTGTATGGCCTGAAACTCCGAAATGAAGCGGCCAAACTGCTTGCGGTGCTTGGAATATTTCAGGGCCGCCTCAAACGCTCCCTGCGCCGTGCCCAGCGCCAGAGCCGCAATCGAGATGCGGCCGCCATCCAGAATCCGCAGGCTGTCGACAAAGCCTTCGCCCTGCTTGCCGAGCAGTTGAGACGCGGGCAGGCGGCAATCGGAGAAGAGCACCTCCCCCGTCGCACTGGCGCGCATGCCCAGCTTGTTCTCTTTCTTCCCGAC
>DATHIZ010000452.1:0-22490 GCA_035316385.1 Bryobacteraceae bacterium
CGGTAAGGCCATGGTCCGGCGAATAGCGGCTCTGCGTGGGCTTCGGTATGGCGTTGCCCACAGGAATCGCTTGCGTGGCAATTTTCTTCGCCGCCGCCAGATACTTTTCCATCAATATAGGCGACACCGAAAGCGCGTCGCCGATGTTGTCAAAGCCGAATCCCGAATCGTCCGCCGGAAAATCAGCGGCCGGTTTAAACTTGACAGATAGAAGATCGCGAACCGTATTGTTGTATTCCGCGCGATTTAACCGATGCGCAGTTAAATGACCCGGATCGGGCTTGGCATTTTTGTCGAAGTCGTCGAACTGCGCATCGATCCAACCGGTCACCGCCGCGATGTCTTCGGGCTTGGGACGGGGAATTCCCTTGGGCGGCATCTCGCCGGTACGCACGCGTGCCACCACCTTTTCCCAAACCGTGCGGTCCTGAAGCATGGACGCCGTGTCGTGATACTTGGTCAAGGCCAACCCCGCCGTATTCAGTTTTTCGTTATGGCAGGCCGCGCAGTTCTGTTTGACGAACCCGGCAACGTTCTGATCGAACGCATTTGTGGCGGTCTGCACTGCCGGGAACAGGGAACTAGCGCCCGCTAGCAGGGCGGCGGCAAGTCTTGTCGTTATCTGCACGGGTGTGTGTGTGGGGACCCTACTTATATCAAATCACAAACTAGCCTATTTAGGTGATCTATCTGTCTTATTCGAACGGCTCACAGAACGAAACTGCCAAGCTTGTGAGGAGGTCTATCAAACGGAGGGGAAAACGAACCTTTGTGGAAGGCCCATGGCCAAACCTGTTAAAGTCCTGATCGTCGACGGCAGTGCTCCTGAGTCCGAGCTTGTACTGGCGCGATTGTCTGCTGCGGGTATCGCACACGAGGCGCGCCGGGTGGAAGACAAGGCGTCCTTTCTGGCCGCGATTGCGGAGCAATGCCCGGATGTGATCCTTGCCGACTTCTCCGCCCCTTCTTTCGACGGGCATGTGGCTCTCGAACTGGCAAAGCGGGTTTGTCCGAATGTGCCTCTCTTATTTCTGGCTGACGGGGCCGCTCAGAAGGCGCAGGTGCTTACGATCCTCAATGCCGATCTGGAACAGTTTGCGTATGCCGCGAGCCACGATCTGCAGGAGCCGCTGCGCACCATCTCGTTATTCTCAAAGCTGCTTTCGACCAGGTACAGGAGTGCTCTCGACGTTCAGGCGGATGAGTACCTGACGTTCATCGAGTCAGCGGCGCAGCACATGGGCGCGCTGCTCGAAGATCTGTCGACCTATACCCAGCTGCCGGTGCAACCCAAGGACTTCGAGCACGTGGATTTGAACCAAGTTCTGGATCACACCGTCGGCTTGTTTCAATCCGCTATTAAGGAGAGCCAAGGGGCTGTCACCAGCGGCAACCTACCGGCGGTGATGGGCGCTGGATCGCACCTTGGCTTGGTCTTCCAGCAACTGATCGGCAACGCGCTGAAGTATCATGGCTCCGATCCTCCCATCGTTCATGTGGATGCAGCCCAGATGGAGGGGCAATGGGTGATATCGGTGAAGGACAACGGCATCGGATTTCCACAGCAGTATGCCAAGCAAGTGTTTGGCCTATTCAAGCGCCTGAACAAGCGTGACTTTCCCGGTACCGGTCTCGGGCTAGCGATCTGCAAACGCATTGTAGAAGTACATGGCGGCCGGATGTGGGCCGATTCTCAAGAGAACCTCGGCTCTACCTTCTACTTCACTATTCCCCGAACGGAGCAATGGCAAAAATCGTCGTCAGCGGTAGTTTGAATATGGATGCCGTGGCCGTCACGCCACGTATTCCCATTGCAGGCGAGACTATTCTCGGAAGCCGGTTCTTCACCACGCCGGGCGGGAAGGGCGCGAACCAGGCGTATGCCGCCGCACGGCTGGGTGGTGACGTAGCGATGGTGGGGCGGGTCGGCGACGATGCGTTCGGCATCCAGATGCGAAACGGCTTGGCTGACGCAGGCTGCGCGGTCGAGGGCATTCGCGTATTTCCCGGGGCCAGCGGCGTGGCTGTCATTTACGTTTCCGAGCGCGGCGAGAATTCGATCGTGGTGGTTCCGGGCGCTAATCAGCTTTTGACGCCTGGCGATATCGCGCTCGAGCGCGGATTGTTCGATGGATGCCTGGCGGTCCTGCTGCAACTCGAAACGCCGCTCGAAACGGTGATAGCCGCGGCGCGGCTGGCGCATGAGCAGGGAGCGCGAGTCATCCTTGATCCTGCTCCAGCTCCCTCGTCGCCGCTGCCTCGGGAACTGCTCGAAGCGGTAGATATTCTTACTCCGAACGAAACGGAGGCGGCGATTCTCACAGGCTCGGCTCATAAACCTCTGAGTCCGGGGGAAGCGGCGGCCATCGCGCTGAAACTGCAGGCGCTGGGTCCGCCCGCGGTCATCGTGAAGCTGGGTGCGCAGGGATGCCTTTTGTGGGACGACTGCGACGCTTCTGTTCTGCCGGCCCCCACGGTGACGGCAGTGGATACGACGGCGGCGGGCGACGTGTTCAACGGCGCTCTGGCGGTCGCGCTGAGCGAAGGATTGACATTGAAACAGGCTTGCCAGTTCGCCGTGCAAGCCTCGGCGCTTTCGGTGACGCGGATGGGAGCGCAGAGCAGCATTCCCACGCGCGCCGAAGTCGAATCCTTTCAGGCCCGCAGAGCGAGTTGACAACCCAGCACGATGAGCGCGAGCAGCAGCGCCACACGCAACGGGCGCTGCGCGATCTTACCTGCCAGCATGGAACCGGTGAAGGCTCCGCACAAACCACCGATGACCAGCTTCAGCAGCAGGGGACCATTGTAGTTGCCGGATACGATCTGAATGAAGCCGCCGATTCCGGAAAGCACCAAACCAAAGCAAAGATCCGTGCCGACGACCTCGGCAGCAGTGAGCGGCGTCATACCCAACAGCAACAGCGAGCCGAGCGCGCCCGCGCCCGCGGAAGAGAAGCCGACTTCCCCGCCAATGGGAAAAGCAAGCCAGGGCAGCCAGCGTGAGCGGTCGACGTGCGGCCGCCTTGGTCCCGGGCGAAAGATCCGGTAAAGGTGCAGCAAAGAGATACCCACGATCAAGCAGCCGAGCGCTCCGAACAGAATGCCCTGATAATGCCCGTGTTTCAGGTTGTCTAAAGCCACAGATCCGACCAAGACGCCCGGGATACCGCCGGCCACCAGCCAGCCTAAGACCTTTAGATTCACCTGTTTACGGACAGCATATGAAGGGATGGAGGCGACTTTGACAATGGCTCCGAAGGTCAGCGCGGTTCCGACCGCAGTGGCCGGAGGGACGCCCAGCAGGATGATCAGCAAGGGCGTGGTCATACTGCCGGCGCCGACGCCGGTCAGAGAAATGGCCAGAGCGATGACGAATCCGAGTAAGACTTCCAGATACTTTCCCTTTTAATGGTTTACTTCAGCGATATGGATGCCGCACTCCAACTTACGGCCCGCCCAACGGCCCGAGCGCGCGCTGGCTCCTACCTCCGGAAGCGCCGTGCAGGGTTCGCAACCGATGCTGGTATAGCCGGCATCATAAAGCGGCAGCAACGGAATACCTTGCTCGCGCGCAAAGCTCCAGACGTCCTTGTCGGTCCAGTCCGCGAGCGGACTTATCTTCGCCAATTGCTTCCCCGAGGGCAAGGGAAATACGTCGATGGGCTGGAGATTTGCGCGGGTAGGCGATTGCACGCGGCGTAGGCCGGTGAACCACACCTGGTAATCTTCCAAGGCCGCGAACAGCGGCCCGACTTTGCGCAGCTTGCAGCACTGGTCCGGCTTTAATTGATAGAGTATGCCGAACTGGGATTCCTGCTCGGCTACGGTACGCTCGGGCATTACATTCACCAGGTTCAGGCCGTAGCGCGCGGTCATTTCGTCGCGGTACTCATAAACCTCTTTGAAGTGGTAGCCGGTTTCCAGAAAGAGCACGGGCACATCGGGCAGCCGCTCGCGAAGCAGGTGCAGGGCGACCATGTCCTCGGCTTGAAAGCTGCAAGTGAGGCAGATGGAGGTTTGACCTTTCAACGCCTTTTCAATGGTTTCGCGCGCGGCGTCCGCTTTGCTTGTGACAGTTTCCAGTTGGCTCATTAGATTTCCCAATCGGCTTCGCCCGGATCTTCTCCGAAGGGCTGTATGCGCAGTCTTCTTAGGAGATGCCGCACAGCTTCCAAAGCTTCGGCATCTTCCATATCAGTGGTTTCGCTGGTATCCGCGGTTCCTACCCGGAAACCTTCCTCCGCGGTCAGCACGAAGGCGCCATTTTCGATGCGCCAGGAGACTCCGGCCAGCGGCGCACGCGTCGAGGCCTCGGCAGCGCCGGTGATCATTCCCGCCGCGACGGTAGCGTTCGTCGCGGGATCGATCAGAATAAAGCTGCCCATGGCGCGATTGTCGTCGTAGCGGTCGAAGCAAATCAGGCGCGCGGTTTCGAGCCGCACCGCGCCGATGGCGTTCATCTCGAGGGTGTGCACCGGCTCATCGGTCCAAGTATTGATGTTCAAACGGCGGTCAATGCGCTTGAGGGTGGCCCAATCCTGACGCGCGCCATGCTTCAAGCGGTAGCGCTTGCCCGGCTCGGCCGGGGTTTCATTCAGCCAGACCAGCGTCGCTTCCACGGCATGCGCTTTTTGGGGCGCGTGGGCGGAGGCAACGATCATGTCGCCGCGGCTCAGGTCGATCTCCTGCGCCAGGGTTAAGGTGATCGACTGTCCGGCTTCAGCCTGTTCCAGGTCTCCGTCGAAGGTGACAATGCGCGCCACCGTCGTTTCGCGGCCGGACGGCAGAATGGTCACGGGATCGCCGGGCCGCACAGTGCCAGCCGCGATGGTGCCGGCGTAGCCACGGAAATCCAGATTGGGCCGCACCACGCGCTGTACGGGAAAACGGAAGGCTACGTGCCGCAAACGTAAGCCTACAGGCACCGTTTCCAAATATTCCAACAAGGCCGGACCTTGAAACCACGGCATGTTGCCGCAAGGCGCTACCACGTTGTCGCCAGCCAGTGCGCTCACCGGAACAAAATAGGTTTCGATGGCGGGAAAACGCGTCAGAATCGCGCGAAAATCGGCTTCGATTTGGTCGAACACCGCCTGGTCATAACCGACCAGATCCATCTTGTTAACAGCCACGACCAGTTGCTCTATGCCCAGCAACCCAGCGATATAGGCATGCCGCCGCGATTGGGCTAACAAGCCTTTGCGCGCATCCACCAGAACGATGGCCAGTTCCGCCGTAGACGCGCCGGTCACCATGTTGCGGGTATATTGCTCATGCCCAGGCGTATCCGCGATGATGAATTTGCGGCGCGGCGTGGCGAAATAGCGGTAGGCCACATCGATGGTGATGCCTTGCTCGCGCTCAGCCCGCAGCCCATCCGTAAGCAACGAAAAATCAATTGCGCCGGCGTTGCGGCCGACTGACGCATTCGAAACCGATTCGAGCTGATCGTCGTACACGCTGCGCGAGTCGTACAGCAGCCGCCCGATGAGCGTCGACTTGCCATCGTCGACGCTGCCCGCGGTGGTAAAGCGCAGTAGATCTTTGCCGGCCTCGCGCGCAAGGAACTCTTCGAAACTGCCGGTATCCGGCAACAGGGCCGTGGCCATCAAAAATACCCTTCCTGCTTCTTTAACTCCATCGAGCCGTCCTGATCGTGGTCGATCACTCGATTCTGGCGCTCCGATTTCCGCATTGTGACGAGTTCCTGAATAATTTTCGGCACGGTATCGGCGTCAGAGTGAATGGCACCGGTGCACGGACTGCAGCCGAGAGATCGCATCCGGCACATCACCAGTTTCGGCTTTTCGCCCGGCAAGCGCGGGACGAACGGCTGCTCGACCGAAAGCAGCGAATCGCCACGCTCCAGCATCAGACGCGGCTTGGCGAAGTAGAGCGGAACGATCGGGATATTCTCCGCATGAATGTATTGCCAGACATCCAGTTCGGTCCAATTGGAAAGCGGGAATACCCGCAAGCTCTCACCCGCATGGATGCGCGTATTAAATAGGTTCCAAAGCTCCGGCCGCTGATTGCGGGGATCCCACTGGCCGCGCGCATCACGGAAGGAAAAGACGCGTTCCTTGGCCCGGGATTTTTCCTCATCACGCCGCGCCCCGCCGATTGCCGCGTCGAAACCACCCGCGCGGAGAGCGTCGAGCAGAGCGGTTGTCTTCAGCGCGCCGCAGCAGCGCTGGGTGTTCCAATTAAACGGATTAGAGCCCTCATTGAGAGCCGCCTGGTTGGTGTGGACGATCAATTTCACGCCCACTTCCGCGGTATAGCTGTCGCGGAAATCGATCATTTCGCGGAACTTATAGCTGGTGTCAACGTGCAGCAGCGGAAAGGGGATCGCGCCCGGATAAAAAGCTTTCTGCGCCAACCGGAGCAAGACCGAAGAGTCCTTGCCGATTGAATAAAGCAGAACCGGGCGCTGGCATTCCGCCACGACTTCGCGAAAAATATGGATGCTCTCTGCTTCCAGCTGCTGAAGGTGAGTCCTCGATGCCATCATCCGCAGGGTATCACGATCTCTACTACCTTGATTGGGTAGGGATTGCGCAGGCCAGACTTTTTAGCGTATTCAGAGGCCGAATACGTCGACCGCGCCGTCGTAACGCGGTACGAAAAGTTTACCGCCGCTCACTACGGGCGGGTTGAATTTGTTGTAGCTGTATTGCGGGCTTCTCCAGAGCAATGGCATGGAACCGGAGCCATCCGAATACTTGCCAAAGGTCGACGCGCTGTAGGCATAGACATAGCCTTTTGTGACAGTTTTGTTGGCATCTCCGAGCGGCGAAGTGGCGAAGACCAATCCGTTTTTCTTCCCGTTTGCCGAGATGGCCATCATCATGCCCGGCATCCCGCCGGGGGGATTCGCAATTCCGCTGGAGGCGTATTCCGCCGAACAACCGATATAGGCCAACTGACCGGCCGCGTTGATTGACCATGCCCGGACGTTGCTGTTCTCTCCAGCCACAAATACCCTATAGCCATTTGCATCCTTGAACCAAACCGGCGTTGCATGTTCATGGTGGGTGCGCCCGGCATAGAGCTGGTTCAAAACCATGGGATTAGCGGGCGTAGGAGTCGCGGGCTGGTAATAGGTCAGCCAGCCGGTCCAGAGCACCTTGGCGTAATTCGCCGCCGACTTGAGAAAATCGGCTGGAACCGTTTTGCCCAGATTGGTAGACCGCAGGCTGTAACCGATACCGTCCTTCCCGGCGCCGAGTATGACGTTGAGCTCCGGAAACAGTGTTACTCCACCGCTTCCAAGATCCATATCATCCCAGCCTCCGCCTTTGTTGATGGTGATGTGCGTTCCGTCGAGCGGGCCACCCGCGCGCGCCGAATCGGACCAAGGCGACCACCAGTCGACTACGGCAAGCGCGCCCGCCGCTTTCCCGGCCGGAGGCGTGTAGTGCAATTTAACGAAGCATTCTCCCCATTCCGTGACCGCGTCGAAGCTGCCGTTTCCAGTCAGGAAATAAAGATTCCCCGCGCCGTCGACGACGGGCGCCGCGCCCGCGGACCAGATGCCGGCTCCCGAATACTTCGCCGCTCCGGTCCATGCCGCGCTCACAGCATTAGTTGCGACATCATAAGCGACTACCCAACCACGGGCATTTGCGGCAGTCTCCTGAATCGTCCCAAACGGAATGAATACTGTCTTGCGTCCGCCAACTTTGGCTAACGCCAGAGAAGCACGCTGCTTGCGCTGAGAGTTCTTGAAATATTGGACGGGCAAGCCATGACCCGGCGCATAGCTCACGTTCGTTAAAGGCAGCGCGGGCACGACGTGGCGGCCATCGACCACGCTCAGCGCGTGAATCGCATGCACCGCCGTTTGCCAATTTCGACCAGCCCATGTGACCACATAGAGCGTCTTGGTTTCGGTGTCATATACCGGCGTGCTAAGAATGCCCCAGTATTGATTCACCATCCAACCGTCGATCTGCTTGCTTCCGACGATGGGCCTGCCCAAGTGGACAGCCCAAAGGAGTTGCTCGGAGCCTGCATCGAAGGCATAGACGTCGTTCGCCATGGTCGCGTAAACGGCGAGATCGTACGTATCGCCGCCGACCACCGTAATGGCTGGAATGATCAGCGGCTGCGCTTCGGCGCCGCGCGCGTCGCCTGGCATGACGTGACTGAAGAGTTTGTGAAGCCCAGCCACGTTTGCGGGTGTCAGGACAGTCTCTTTCAAATTGGCGCCGGACCGGTTATTGTCATAGCCGCGAGACGAAACAAGGGTGGCTGCAACAGGTGGTTTTGCCGCCAGCGGCGCGACAGCCGCGGAAGGTATTGCCACGGGAGCCGCAATCTGCGTAGTGGCGCCGTCCATATTGGACATGCGCATTCCGTGCTCGTCCAAATTGGTTGGCTGGCCTGTGATCTGTGCGAACAAGCGGCTGGAAAAGAATACGAGTAACACACACTTTCTCATTTCGTTAGTTCCCCTTCTTTTTACTCGCGCCGGGACAATCGCTTCCGTCACAACGCGTTCCGTGGTTGCTGCAAATGTTTGTGTAGGCATGTTTAGCTCACGACCGGATCTATGAATGTCTGTTCCCGCTGTTTCACTAACGCTTTGATCTCCGCGTGCTGCTCCACGTGGCGCTCTTCCGTCTTAGCCGTAACAGCGGCGGGAAGCCTCTTCGGCGCGAGGTAGGTGACAGCAGCCTGAAACGGGACGGTTGCGGTTCCCCAATTGCTAACCATCAGGGTGTACATGCCATCGGTGGGAACAAAGCACTGGAAGGCAGTTCCATGGGCTGCTTGCGGTACCCTGGCGCCACTTTGGTCTTCCAGCCAAAACGACAACGAGCGACTTGCCGCGGCGGGCTTAATCGTTACGGTATGCTTCCCGGCGCAGTAGATCTGTGCGACCGGCGAAATAGCGCCAAATACAGCTGGTCCGATGTCCAAGTCTTCCGCTCCGTAAAAGGTTTGATGAATAGGGAACGGCTGCAATTTGATCTGTTTGGATTGACCATCGCGCGAGAAGCACAGATAAGAACGGCCGCGATTGTAAGCGTTGCAAGGCACCGTGAAAGTAACTTTGCCTTCTCCGTCTGTCCATACGTCTTCGTATTTGCCAGTGTATTCGTGCAGATGGCAGTGGGGGCCAAAAGCGGTTTGAACAGTAATCTTTCGATTATTGTAAGTGTCGGTATTAATCGCAGTTAGTAATCCTGGATAGCCGGTCCGCTCGTAGCAGAACACACGATTGTCAAGAAAGCGCGTCGTCGTCGGCCCATTTGCCAGCACTTCATGAATCCAGATCAAGTTGTCAATGCCGTTCTTGAGCCCGTAGCAGTGTGGGTCTGAAGACCAGTCACGATAATAAATACAGGGGTAACCTTCGGTCGTCAGCAAGTACGCATACGCCAACAGTCCGTTGTTGACAATCTGCTGACCACCCGAAGTATCGGTGTCAGGGTTGTCCTTGAACGTAACTGCCCGCGAGGGGTTCAACGCCGCCAAACCGGCGCCATTCATTTGCCGCATGCTGGCATTGCTGTCACACATGTTCTGCAGCGCCCAATGGAGAGTGAAGTCGACAGTTGCGGCTTTACCGTCCATCAGGTTGATCCAACGCTGGAGTTCAGCCGGGTTCCCGGTGAAACATTCGCCATAAGTGAAAATGCCGCCACACGCCTCATTCAGTAACCGCCGCGTAAACGCAACATTGGTCCCCTTCGTGTTGTCGAGTCTGACACCGTGGAAGCCCAGGGTCTTCTTCATCCACAGGAAATTGGCGATCGTGCCGTTCGCCATATAGTGGGGCGGTTGGTCGTGTGTAAAGCTGCACATGTCGCCAAAACCAAAGTTGCCTTCGGTGTCAAAGACAGAATCTACAGGCACGCGCGGCGGCGCACCGACAAAGCAGGACGGCGTTTTCGAAAAACGGCCGTTCAATGTCTTGCCATCGGAGCCGAGGTACTTATAAGTGGTGTTTCTTCCTCCGTTGTATTGATGAAATACATAGTCGATGTAAGACTGGATTCCCCAAGCGGCTAAGATGGCGATGGCGCGCCGCAACTCTTCGGCGGAGCCAAAGTAAGTCGGGACCGAGTAACACTGATCCTTGCTTCCGAGGTCGTACGGATCGAACAGTCCATAGCCATCGGCATTGTTTGCCGCACCGGACTGGGTCTTAGCCGGCGG
Source organism: Bryobacteraceae bacterium (assembly GCA_035316385.1). Lineage (GTDB taxonomy): Bacteria > Acidobacteriota > Terriglobia > Bryobacterales > Bryobacteraceae > Bog-105. The sequence goes on from DATHIZ010000452.1 coordinate 10,174, forward strand.
TGGAAACTGCACGACTGTCACACCGATGTTGGCTAAGGTTGGGGCCAGCTGCGCGACACGATTGTAGGTTATGGGACCAACAATCCGTTTGCCGTCGACAACTGTCCTGTAAAGTACCTGAAAAATGACTCCCATTGACTCTCCTTAATCAAAAACTTCGCGTTGCTGTTTATCGCGCACTGTAAGCCGGAGCGCCGGCCCGCCATCTAAAAAATCTCTTCACCCGCCGGGCTTGTCATCAGGGGTTGGATACACGGGCGGCTCGCCATCGATGGGCGGGGAAACTGTTTCCAGGAGGCACGGCTCAGGCTGCGCGGACTTGGGGATCGGGTAAACCGTGGGTGCGGGTTTGATTTCCGGCGGCTTGGATTCCGACGTTTGGCGGCTCGAGGTTTCTCGCTCTTGCTTGCGTTGAACGCGAGCATAGTAGCTTTCGAGTTCTTTGAACCAGCGTAGAAAGGTGCGTTCGGCGGCGGTTTTGTAGCGGAGGGCGAGGGCGTATTCGTGGTGTTGCTCTTCCGTCCAATTGCGGAAGTTCATGTTCTTTTCGTACTCGACGTCGTCGAAACGGCGCTGATTGCGCAGGAGGAGCCACTGCGCGTGGGCGGTTTCGTTGACCAATAAGCGTTCAGCGGGGCTGTGGGGATTGTATTGCTGGAACCAACCTTGGATGACAGCGGTGTATTCGGCGGGATCTTCGTGACGGAGGATGATTTTTTCGGAACGGCAGCCGTGCGTAAGGTGGTTCATCGCCGATACAGCTTTTCCGGCAGGCGTGCGGGGTCCGGTGGAATGGCCGGGTTTAGAATCGTCGTCGGGATACATGTCTTTCTGCAGGAACTTTTGCAGGGCAACATGCGGAGCGGCTGGCTGGTGGGATGTAAAGTGCTGATTCCGAGCGAAAAGAAAGATTTTGCAGTTCTGTTATGGCGGGAGATCCGGACGCCGGATTTAACGGCTGTGTGTTTTTACCGAACGAAGTGCAATTGGGTTTGAATTTGCAAATTGATTCGCCGGCGCGAAGACGTAACCGCGCCGGCGCCTGCGCTTATGCGTCTTTCGCAGCTCCGCTGGGGGGCGGCTCCTGATCGGTACGTTCGACCACGATGGTGAATTTTGCTGCGACGGCCGAGATAGCGCCGACGGCGGCGAGAACGGGGGCCGCAATGATGCCGATGGCCGCGAAGGTAACGGGAATCTCAATAAACGTGTGCCCCTGTTCATCTTTGATGATGATCCGGCGGACGTTGCCTTCGTGAATCAAAGCCTTGACCTTGTCGACCAAGTCCCTGGCCAAAACCTGCATCTCTTCCACAAAATCCTGCAGACTCATTTTGAGCGCCTCAGTATGCTTTACGGTGATGAGGGGTCGGGAGTTCCGGCTATTTACGAGTGGCCGGAAAGTTACACTGCGGATAGCCATGAACAAGACAACACGGCGCGCTTTCTCCGCTGTTTTTGCGATTGCTCTCTTATTCGTTTCAGGCGGAGCTTCCTACTCGCAGACCGATCCATCAGCGGGGTCGAGCGGCGCGGTCGTACTTACGAATGCCCGGGTCATTGATGGCCTCGGGGGGAAGCCGCTTGAGGATGTCACGGTGATTCTGGCGGACGGACTGGTCCGGAACATTGGCAGCGTTACGCAGGCGCAGTGGCCCGCAGGCGCAAAAGTGGTCAATTGTAGAGGAAAGACCATAGTGCCCGGGCTGATGTCGGACCATTCGCATGTGGGGCTCATCGAGGGCGCGAGCACGGGGCCGCAAAACTATACGCAGACGAATTTGCTGCAGGCGCTGCACCAATACCAGGCCTACGGGATTACAACGATTGTGTCGCTTGGCCTGAACCGCGACTTATTCTACCCGCTGCGCGACAGTTTGCGAACCGGAAAATTGAAGGGTGCGGATCTGTTTGGCGCGGACCGCGGCATAGGCGTGCCGAATGGGGCTCCGCCCGTCCCGGTGGGCAGCGACGGACTGTACCGCGTGGCTACGCCGGCTGAGGCGATCGAAGCGGTTCAGGAGATGGGAGCGCGGCATCCGGACCTGATTAAGATCTGGGTTGACGACTTTCACGGCAGCGTGCCCGTGAAGATGCAGCCGCCGGTGTATCGCGCGGTGATTGAGGAATCGCACAAACGCAGTTTGCGCGTGGCGGCGCATGTCTATTATTTAGAGGACGCAAAGGAACTTGTCCGGGATGGCGTGGACATCCTGGCACACGGCGTTCGCGACCGGCCTGTCGACGGCGAACTGATCGCGCTCATGAAGGCGCGCGGTACGTGGTATATCCCGACGCTGGATCTGGATGAGGCCACTTATATTTATGCCGAGCAACCGGAATGGATGAAGCAGCCGTTCTTTCGAAGAGCGCTCTCTCCGGCGTTGCGAGAGCAATTTGCCGATCCGGCATGGCGCGCCAAGACGCTGGCGAACAAGAAAGTGTTGGACGTGTCGAAGGACGCTCTAGCGATGAACAAGCGCAACCTGAAGACGCTATACGATGCGGGGGTGCACATCGGATTCGGCACCGATTCCGGCGCCATGCCGCTGCGCATTCCAGGGTTCGCGGAACATCGCGAGTTGCAGCTTATGGTGGAGGCGGGGCTCACTCCGCTGCAGGCGATTGACGTTGCAACCGCAAACGCCGCGAAGTTACTGCAACTTAACGATCGCGGAGTTTTAGCGCCAGGCATGCACGCGGACCTGGTTCTGTTGGATGGGAACCCCGCCGTGGATATACGTAATTCCCAACTCATCCATGCCGTGTATCAGCGGGGGCAGCTGGTAAGTGGACGCGTGGCTTCGTACGTGCGCTAGGTTGTTAGACGCTCCGGCTATAGTCCCGCCCGCACAAATACCTTAGAGGGCGCCGCCAGACTTGCGTCTTTCTCGATTACGGTAGCGTGGACGGGCTGCAAGCCGGCTTTGGCTTCCGGATGAGCTACAAAGGTCAAAAGGTATTGATGCTGCAGCGCATCGAGAATGGCCTTCAGATAAGGATCGAAGGACACTGGCGATCCGAAGCCTACCGCGTAGAACTCGCCGCCCGTTTCATCTGAAAGCTGCGAGAGAAAGTTCTGCCCCCACGTGCCGCGCCAGAAGCTATGCCCGGCGTGGCCCACGCCAGGAGTGTAGATGGTATAGACCACCACTCCCGCCTTTTGCGTGGCTTCAATCCCGGCGTTTACGTAGGGATTGTCGGACGTAAACCCGCCGCCGAGCCCCTCAATGCCGCTGCTGATCATGATGATCTCGCGCCTGCGCGCATCCGTCGCGGGCCACTTTTTCACCGCCTCGGCCAGCGAGTCGTAAGGGCTCGTGTCGGCGCCTCCCGGACCCGTCGCCACGCGAATCGACTTAGCCGCCGCGGCATGGTCCGAGGTGAAGCCAGACGTCATCTGGTTTGTGCCATTCCGCATGTAGCCAACGGCGACCTCGGTGTTCGAGGGGAGCGCCGTCACAAAATTCTTCAGGGTGGAAATTTCGGTGTTGAAGCTGAATGCCGCGGAGTCGTCGATCAAGAGCAGCAACTGGAGTTTCGCCCCGGTCAGCGGCTCAAGCGAGGTGACGGGCCGTTTGTCGCGACCCTGCGATACCGCAAGATCCTCCGCCATAAGGGGTGGAATTGCCCTCCCGCGCTTGGCTTCCGCCGTCACCACCATGCTTACGGGCGTTCCCGGCACTGACGCCTCCTGCCGTGCGAGCAGGGAGATTCCAGCGGAAAGGAACCACAGCGTTCCCGCCGCCGCAAAGAGTGTTCGTTTTTTCATATGCCTACCAGTTGGATGTTGGAAGGCGGGTGAAACGGTCCTTAAATCTTGCCGGGGGGCGTTAGGTCAATATGGAAGATCGTGGGCGCTAACGCTCAATGCCGTTTACTTAAGGAAATTCGTGAGTGACCGAGCATCGTGGTCGCTGACGCTTCGGGCTCGGAGTCAACAGTTTGGACTATTGGAAGAGTGACGCCGACTATCACTTTCATTCTTAAGTAAATGACATTGCGCTAACGCTTCCCGCTCGGTGTCGGTATTTCGGTATTTCGGATTTTCGGTAAGCGTAAAGCGAGAAGCGCTATATCGAAGCAAACGACATTGGGCTTCAGCTTCCGTAGGCGAAAACAATGTTTTCCATCCCGAATGCCTGTAGAATCTTGCGGATATCGGTTTCCGCATTGCGCCGCGCTTCCGCGAGGATGCCCATTTCGAGCGCCGCGAGCTTGATGTCGTCGAGCGCCTGCATTCTTGCTTTGTGCTCGAGATCGGCATCCGGAGTAACCCAGGGCGTCCACCAAGTGATGCTGCGGTCCCAGACCTTGGTGTGCTTCTCATCCAGATACGCTTCCTGGATATGCGGAGGCGTCAGGCGGATCCGTACTATGCCAGGCTTCGAGACCGTTACATCACCGGGGCCCAGTTCAGAAAGATCGACTCCCGCGAGTACTTTGCCTTGCACCAGCAGTAGAATGGATTCCGTTCCCATGGGCGATTTTTCTTCCTTCATGCCCACGACCTTTTCGATGCCGTACTTGACCGTTACGAGTTCGTTCAGCTGGCGAACTTCCTTTACGATCGCCGGCGAATCGAGCGTCCGGTGCGCTGCGCCTGGAGGAAATACGCGCTGGTACACAATGATGGCCATTAGCAGGCAGATCAGAGACGCCGTGGAGAGAAAGGCGATAAACTTGGCCATCGCCTTAGCGTCTCACGTGGAAGAATTTCAAAATGAATGACAAAATGACACGGCGCGATGCTCTCGCGCTTGGAACGAATGCCGCGATTTCAGCCACGGCGGCTCCCCTGCTGTCCCCGGGTTCGCAACCTTCGGACGAGATTTGCTTTATGCGGGCGGTTGACATCCTGCAGGCAGTCCGCGCGAAGAAACTCTCGGCCCGGGAAGTGATGGAAGCCCATCTGAAACAGATTCAGCGGTTGAATCCGAAAGTGAACGCGGTTGTGACGCTGGCCGCCGAGGAGCAGTTGATGGCGAAAGCCGGCGAGGCGGACGAAGCACTCGCAAAAGGAAAATGGCTGGGGCCGCTGCATGGTCTGCCGGTCGGAGTGAAAGACCTGCATGAGACGAGCGGGTTGCGCACAACCTTCGGCTCTCCCCTACATAAAGACTATGTGCCGGATTTCGATTGCCGGGTGGTGCAACGCGAGAAGGAGGCCGGAGCGATCGTCATCGGAAAGACGAACGTGCCCGAATTCGGTTTGGGTTCGCAGACGTTCAACAAAGTCTTCGGGGCCACGCGCAATCCGTACGATTTAAGCAAGACGTGCGGCGGCAGTACGGGCGGCGGGTCGGTAGCAGTCGCTTGTGGAATGGTTCCTTTGGCGGATGGCAGCGACATGGGCGGGTCGCTGCGGAACCCTCCTAATTTCTGTAATGTGGTGGGCATACGGCCGTCTCCGGGACGCGTTTCGAATGTGCCTACTAAATTAGGGTGGCTCACGCTGTCTGTCATGGGGCCGGTGGCGCGCAACGTTACGGACTGCGCGTTTTTCCTGAGCGTGCTGGCAGGCTTCGACCCGCATTCTCCGATCTCTATCGATCAGCCCGGTACGCAGTTTGCACAGCCGCTCGGCGAGCGTAGTTTCAAGGGCGTGCGGGTTGCGATGTTCAAGGATCTAGGGCTGCCCTGGGAGGCGGAAGTCAAGAACGCGGTTCAGGCACAGCGCAAAGTCTTCGAATCGCTGGGGTGCATCGTCGAAGATGCCGAGCCTGATTTTCGCGATGCGAATGAGTGCTTTCTGGCGCTGCGGCACTGGTCGACGGAATTCGCTTTTGGTGATCTGCTGCGGACGCAGGGCGGTCAGTTGAATGAGTACATTCACTGGCATGTGGAAGAAGGCCGCAAGCTTACAGGGTCCGATCTCTCCCGGCTTGAAGCGAAGCGCATGGCGCTGTACCAGCGTTTGTGCGGCTTCAAGGGAGAGTACGACTATTTTATTTTGCCGGTGAACCAGGTTCTTCCGTTTGACGTGAACGTGCATTATCCGGCGGAGATTGCCGGAGTGAAGATGGAGAACTACATTGCGTGGATGAAGTCGGCCTATTATATTTCGGTGTCGGGGAATCCGGCTATGTCGGTGCCGTGCGCGTTTTCGGCTAGTGGACTTCCGATCGGGATGCAGATTGTTGGACGGGACCACGATGACTGGGGCGTGCTGCAACTTGGCTACGCTTTTGAACAGGCGACCCAAATTGGTAAACGGCGGCCCGGGCTGGTGTAGTGTTTCGAGTTATAGGGTTTGTTGGCGCGCCCACTGGATCATTGCCTCGCGCGGCGCAATTAACAAACCTTCCAGCGGCTTCCACTGGCCCGAGCGGTAGAGCGAAATCCGGCGTTTGTCGCCGACTAGAAAGCCGCTGTCCTCAGGCGCAGGGCCCATGGTGGTGAATGCCGCGCCGAGGGCGATCAACTCGCGGTTGATCTGCATCATCCATTTGAGATGAGGGCTGGCTTCGCCGAGGTTGGGTGAGTGCAGCCAACCAGTTGCCATCAAGCCGCGCACGTGCGAATTCAATTCCAGCATTTGCGCTATGCGGACCATCGAGCGGCGTTGTTCTTTTTCCAAGAACATCAGTGAGAACTTTTTGCGGTGGGCGTTATGCGGGACGTAGTACGGCTGGTGTCCGCCCATGCGGACGAAGACATGCCAAGCGATAGGTAGAACTTCCCGGGGCGGCACGTTGAGAAACCACCGTCTGGAGAATCCGCTCTCCATCACGTGTAGCTGGCCGGCGGGAAAACGCTGCAGACAGGCCTCATGGCAAAGGCTTGCGAGTGCGTAGCTGCCCTGCTCGAAGCAATCCAACGAGTTCTGCACCGGCTCGGCGATGAAGCTAAATTCGTCGTAGAGGAAATACTGGACTTCCAGCGGCACAGGCAGTGCGCGCGCGGAATCCAAGGAGAAGCTGACAATCTTTGTGAGCAGCAGATAGCGGGCCACGTGTAGGCTTGCGTTGGGGACGCGATCGGCTTCCGACCGGCGAACGATAGCCTGCCAGGCCTGAGGCAGAGGCCCCATGTGGTGCACTTGCTCGACTAGGCCCGTTACGTCACCGGCTACGTTCGCCACGGCGCGCAGCAGATCGGAATCGAGCGCGGCCTTGCAGCGATTGCGCGTCTCCTCTGCCAGGCGGGCGATGTCGAGCTCGGTCAGGCGGTCACCACCAGCCGGAGATAAGGCGGAACTTCAATACGCGCATCCGCCACCGCTAGCCGGTAGCGCCCTTCGCCGGTGGCGACGAATCCAAACCGGGGATAGATGTCAGCCACTTGCTTGTTTTTGGGCGTGGGAATGTATTCGCCGGTCAGATCACTGCACCCGCGCCGCCGGCCTTCGTCCAGCGTGAGCGCCAGCAGGGCCTGTTCGACGCCGCGTCCTAGAATACGGCAGCTCATCAGCCAGCTATCAATCCGCAGGCATCTTTCCTGCTCGAACGCCACTAGAAGACCGGTCAACCCGAAGTCGCCCAAGCGGTCCGCAAGCCGTACGCTGAGCAGGAAGGCGTCATGCCGGCCCATCCACGTGCGCACGTCAGCTTCGGTAATGCGCCGCGTGGTCAAGTTGAACTGATTGGTCTTGTTGAAGAGTTGCACGATGCGCGGCAGGTTTTGCTCATTGAACGGTTGCGCCTGCAGCGTCATCTCCAATCCGTGCAGGTAGGCAGTGGGGTCGGTGTGCGCGGCCACCAGTGCTCCGCGTTGCGCATCGGCGCGAATGGACGCGGTACGCAGCAAATCTTCCCCGGTGACGCGCAGGGCTTCAAACAGGCCTGTCGCGTCCAATGCTGCTGCAAATCCGCTCGGATCGGAAGGCATTTCGGGGGTTTCCACCATTGGCAACATCTGGCGGATGCGCTCGCGCTCGGCGGGGTTGTCGTCGATGAACACCAGGCTATCGAGTCCGATGTTGATCTGGGCGGCGATACTGCGCAGATTCTCCTCTTTCGACTGCCAGTTAGCGGCGAAGACGGCGATGTCGTCCTCGTGAAGGATCATTTCGGGATGCTCGCGGAAGGGCAGCAGTGCGTCTTCGGAGTTGTTTTTTGAGCAGACAGCCAATAGGACACCGCGCGCCTTCAGACCCTTGCAGTAGGCCTGGAATGCGGCATGGGCCGCGCCCGAACCCGTGCCGCCAACGCGGACGCCGTTCAATCCGTCTTCGCCGATTACGCCACCCCACAGCACGCCATCGAGGTCGAGGGCCAGGCACTTCGAGGTCATGCCCAATACTGCGCGCACCAGTGCTGTTATGCGCCGCCCCAGTACGGGCAGGGCTGCCGCGGACGGGTATTGTCTTGAGATCTCCCACGCGACAGAGTCATGCCAGCGCGCTTTACCGAACTCACCCGCCAACTGTTCGACATCGAAGATGACCGCTCCCGCCTGCTGCGCCTCGGCTTCCCATAGAGCAGCGTTGATGGCCTCGAGCAAGCGCCGCCGCCCGCCTGGCAGCAGACGGCTGAGGCGTCCCATGGGATCGACTGCGGGGATCTCGTAGTTGAACTGAATGACGGCTGCCCCAAACTGCTCTTGACAGATGCGCCAGAGTTGCCGCAGTTCCTCGACGTGAGTCTCCGCCGCGATGGCGGGATCTACGGCACGCCAGTCCATCGCCAGCATGACTAAGTCAGGGCGGAACGCCGTCAAGTCCGCGCTGCCTCTGAATAACGTTTGCTGCACCTGGTCAAATGGAGCGGTCCAGAATTCCGCGTCTACGCCAGCCGCGAACAGCAACGGGCGGAGGATCTCGGGGAGGAAATCGGCGTTCACTGTGCTGAGCACGGCAATGTGGTAGCGGCGGAGGGGGCCAAGATCCAGCTTCCTGCGATTCAGGTCGCGTAACGCCGCATCGGCCTGCCGCAGAGTGCGATAGCTGGCCGCCGAGCGCACGGCTTCGCGCAGCGACAAGGCGGCTTCCGGCTGGCTCTGCTTTGCGCGCAGACGTGTAATGGCGAGCCAGCGCCGCGAGCGCGAATCACCCCACGCGAGTTCCGGCATGATTTCGAGCGCTGCCAACGCGCCGCCAGTGTCTCCATTGGCTTCGAGCAATGCGGCGCGCGTCCACGCTGCCGCCGCGCTGGTTTCTCCTTCCAGTGCCGCCAGCGCCGCAGTAAACTGGCCACCGGCAACCGCCAATTCAGCCAGATCCCGCATCGTTTGCAGTTCCGGCGGCCCCAACTCACTTGCGGCGCGGCGAACTGCTGCCACTACGTCTTCCACGCTCCCGGTCATTGCTTGCGCACCGTGTGATAGTTTTGAGGAAGATGGCCGGCGACTAGAGTGGAAAGCGCGATTTGAGTCCAATTTTCATCCGTCTCCAGCGTCTTTTCCGGGAAGTATTCGAAGACGAAAGCTTCGAGTTGCGTCCAGATCATTCGCAGCACAACCTGTCCAATTGGGATAGTTTTGCGCAGGTGAAATTAGTCATCAGTATTGAAGAGGAATTTGGCATCAAGTTCCTGATCGACGAAGTTGCTGAAACGAAGAGCGTGTCCGAACTCATGCGTCTCATCGAAGCAAAAATCCAGCAGGCGTAGAGCATCGCTCAATGGCTGGTGAGGCCGCCGTCGACGGCCAGTACAGTGCCAGTGACCCAGCGCGCTGCATCCGTCAGCAGGAACATCACTGGACCCGCCACGTCCTCCGGAGTTCCGAACCCGAGAGGATGGTCCTTCTCGATGCCCGCGATCTGCTGTACGTTTAACTTTTGCAGGTAGGATTCCGACATGGGCGTGCGCACCACGCCCGGCGCCACCGCGTTGACGCGGATGCGCTGCGAAGCTAATTCAACGGCAAGCGACCGCGTGGCCGCTTCGATGGCTCCCTTAGACGCGGCGTAGCTGACCAAGCCGGCTCCGCCCGCTGCCGCGGCGCCGGAAGAGAACAGCACGATGGATCCACCTTTTTCTACGAGACGCAGCTTGAGCAGCTGCGCCAGCAAACCCAGGGAACCAAGAACGTTGATTTCCCACGTCCTGGTCAGCGAAGCCGCGGATTCCATCATCAGCGGCCGAATTTCCTGCATGCCGGCCGCCAGTACGACGCCATGAAAAGTCAGGGCCGCCTGCTTTAGTTCGCTTCCTAGCCGCTTGTGGAATTCTTCTTCCCGCAGGTCACCCACGACAACGCGATGCGGCGCCGGAAAAGTCTCCCGTAGCACCTGTTCGCGGCGGCCGGGCAGGACAAGTTCCGCGCCGTGCCGGGCCAGCGCTTGTGCGCAGGCAAGCCCGAGTCCCGACGATGCTCCGGTCACCAGAAATCGCTTGCCTGCGAAGTCTGTCATGAGGTTGCTTCTCCCGCTATCAACTCGGCCGGCGCACGAAACACCGTCGCGCCCCAGGACAGGCCCACGCCGAACGCAATCATCAGGACCAGCGAGCCGGCCTTTACCCTACGCTGGCGGACCGCTTCGGCCAACACGACCGGCAGGGTTGTGCCGCTCGTATTGCCGATATTTTCGAGATAGCAAAACGCTTTTTCCGGCGGTATGCGCAGCTTCTTGTACAAGTAGTCCAGCATGTACTGATTGGCCTGATGGAATAGCACTAAGTCGAGATCGTCGAACGTCAGTCCCAGCTTGCCCAGGAGTTTCTGGATCGCCGCCGGAACCACCGTGATAGCGAAATGGAAAATGGCGGCGCCGTTCATGTAGAAGTTTTCCGCCGTGCGCGTGTTGCCCTCGGCGTCGGTAACTTCGGCTGCGGTTTCCGCACTACGCGGCTGACGGAACCCGCTGGCGGGTAACATCAAATACTTAGCGCCGCTGCCATCCGTGCCTAATTCAAACCCAAGAAAACCTGGCGCGTCCGTATTCGCCCCCGAGACTTCCAGTATGCTGGCCGATCCCGCGTCGCCTAGAATGGGCAGAATCGCGCGGTCCCGCGGGTGAATGGTGCGCGTCATTGTGTCGCCGGTAGTGACCAGCGCGCATTGGGCCACGCCACTGACGAGCATCGAGTGAGCGACCGATAGAGCGTAGACGTACTGGCTGCAACCGAGGTTGAGGTCGAAGGCGGCGCACTCCTTGCGCAGTTTCAGCCGCTCCTGGAGCAGGCACGCCGTGGTGGGCATGAGGTAGTCCGGCGTCTGCGTACAGTGCACCAGCAAATCGATTCGCTCGCGAAGTTCGGGGCGCTTGTCCAGCAGTTCGCCGGCGGACTGAAAGGCCAGATCAGACCCGCACACGCCGGCCGCCGCGATACGGCGGTTGCGAATTCCCGATCCCTTGAAAACTTTGGCGGCGGCCTCGGAGCCGAAGCGGCTCTCGATATCCTCGTAAGTCAGATGCTCGGAACCCAGGGTGTAATTGACAGCTGTTAGTGTGCTTCCCGGCACCGGTTATCCCTGAGCCGCACGGGCGGCGGCAAGCAGGTCCCCAATCGTGATCGCATCAACGAACACTTCGGGCGAAACTACTACTCCCATGCCCTCGTCAATCATCACCGTGGTACCCAGGTAAGCAACAGAGTCCCAACCTTCCAGCATCTTGAGCTCTGTCGCGAGGGCCAGTGAAGAAGGGTCCTGTCCGACCACTTCTCCGAAACGCATGAGAAATTCTTCATCCGACATAGATTAGAGATTTAGAAGGCGCCACAGTCCTTCATTATAGACAGTGCCGGAAGGACAAAAGGCAAGCTGGCGAGCATGCGAGAAGCGAAGAAGAAGGCCACTCCGCAGGCGTTAGACCTCCGGAGAATAGCTCTTTCGCGGGAGGAATTGGTTGACTCCGGAAATCCATCCTTCGAACTCGACATCGGTTTGCGTGGTTGTATCGACGAACCTCGGCAGCAGGAGGGGCGGCGTGTCTCTTAGCGCCAAGCCGGGATCGCACGTCGTGGCTGTTTCGATGCCATTTTCTTTCAATGTCGAGAACAGGTCCTGGCGCCAGACGCCGCTGGGATAGCAAAAATGGCGTGGGGATTCGCCGGTGATGGCTTGGATCTTTTCACGGTTATCCCGGATTTCACGCGCAAACAGCTCAGGGTTGCGAGGGGTCCGATGGCGGTGCGTGTGCAGTTCAATGGAAATGCCGCCAGCATGGATCCTGGCGGCCTGTTCGGGCGTCATCAGATTAATGACTTGCGTACCACGAATCTGGTTGTAGTCGAGTCCAAGATGCCCCGCTAAAGTCTCCGCCATCTCTTCTTTCTGAGCCGCCGAGGCGTGAAGGGTTTCCACATACTTATTGAGAATTTGTACAGCGGCGGCCGCGCCTTCGGGCGTGCTGAGATTCTGGGGCGTGTTCCACCCGAGAGTGGAATCCTTAACTGGCGCCACCGGCTTCGGGGCTAGCCAAAGCAGAT
>DATHIZ010000453.1:0-13524 GCA_035316385.1 Bryobacteraceae bacterium
GCCACGCTCTGCATTACTGCCTATGGCTTCCTCGTCGCCGAGAGAAGCCGTTTTTCCCCCTCAGCGCATGTCGGCCATCTCGGACTATCAGCGCCTCAACTCCCAGCAGAATTCCACCCGCGCGGGTCGCGTCCGCCCCGAGCGGCATAATCCTTCTTCTATCGCAACCGAGTTGTAACATGGAGTGTCCGTGGCCTGACCTACGCCTTGGTCTCAAGCGTCGCTGCATCGGGTCGGCGATCTTGCGTCGTCTGCCACGCCACTTCGAAAGATAAAGAGTCACTTCGGGATGCGAACCCGCATCCCTGGCATGTCGCTAACGGGCCCTACGCCAAGATAAGCGCCAAGTTTACCGTTCTCCCTATTAAAAGCGCAGATTGTGAGCGTGTGAACCATTGATTTCAGGTGTCGCGTGTTGATCTCGGAGTCAACGTAGGACGAGCGGAGCCAAGCAGATCCTCCTCCTGCCGTCCGCTCTGCGTGTTGGAGCCGCGCGACCAACGTCGCCCGGTGGAGAACTGTATTTTCTTAGTCCGGACTTATCGCATCAGCTCAGTTGGCCTACGTAGACGGGTGCGTTCAATTGAAGTTGAAACTTGTCGGATCAAAAAATCCCGCGCCAATCCTCTCCACGAAACGACGAGTGCCTTGGCCCGGCCCCTCTCACAATGGTTCCTGTTCTGCTTGGTGTGTAGCAGTGAAGAGGTTTGCGCGCGTGGGTTGTGCCAAAGTGTTACGACGGCGCCTACCATAACGATAGTTATTTCGCGGCCGCGAAAACAAACGTGCTGGCACAAGACGGACACAGTTGCCGGATGTGCAGGGACCCCACCAACGTGGGCGCATCATCCCGCGGCGCCCGGGCGCGACCAGGAAAATGGCTAATTGATCACACTGCGCCCGGGCCAAAGCGTGATTTTGCTGCTGACAGCAGACAGTATACTTAGGGTTGATATCGAAAGTGGCCCCGAACCGTCGCCAAGTTGACTCTCAGCAGAAGCGTTCCGCAGGTAGGCCCCGCAGCGAACTATCAAGAGTTTCCATACTAGAAACGGCGTATAGCTTTCTGCAAAACCAACCAGTGCAATCGATTTCAGTGGTTCACATTGCTCAGAAAGCTGGCGTGAGTACTGCTACCGTATATCGCTGGTGGACTACAAAAGAAGCGCTGTTGCTCGATAGCTTTCTTTACAAGACTGACGAGGAACTGCGAGTTCGCGGTTCGGCGGGCTCACCTTTAGAACGCTTGAAAGATTATACGCTTCGGGTGGGGCGCTTCTTCAGCGGTGAGAATGGCATCGTGGCGGCTCGCTTAATAACGGCAATTCAGGACGATGAGGGCCTGCGCGATGAGTTTTTGGAACGTATTTACGCACCCAAATACAAAGAGCGCAGTTCGATGGTGAGAGAAGCTATTCAGGCAGGGGAGTTCCCATCCAATACCAATGTCGGCATGTTCTTTGATATGATCTTCGGACCCTTAATCCTCCGGTTATTGATTCGAAACGACCAAATTAATGAGTCCTTTCTAATATCCGTATTCGATCGTGTTGTAGCCGGCACAAAAGCGGAAGATGCAACCCAGAATAAAGAGGTCAGCGGTCGTCGTCGATTGCCTTAACATGACCGACAAAACGGGCCGAATACTCTGCGTTCGTTTCATGGGTTGCGAAACGGTTTCTGCGGAATTCGCGGCATCACGTTTTGTTGGAAACGGGCCGGAGCCTTACCTAGCCGAGTGAACAGCGGCATCAAAAAACTTTGTTGAGAGCAGGGCCAAGTGCGATTCCTTTCACAGATCGCCGGCTGGTTGCTGGCTGTCGCGCTGCGCCATAAACCCAGATTTTGGTTCTGCGGTCAGATTTGCGGCATTCAACTCCCAGACTAAGGCGGCCTCATGGGTTATGTTGCAACGATGTTTAAGCGGTCTGATAGGCTTTGGCCTGCATGCGACGGAAGCGGCCGGCACTATTTCAAGGGGCGACATTTTGAAGCAGAGATCATCGTGCACTGTGTCCGTTGGTACCTGAGGTTCTCATCGAGCTTCCGCGACCTGAAAGAAATAATGGCTGAACGAAACCTCAGAGTCGATCACGTCACGATCTGGCGATTGTCGTTCTCGGAAATTCGATTGCGTGGGCTCGGGAAGAAGGAGTTGGATAATTACGATGTTCGCAAAACGGAATATTTACCCCATGACTTGGTGAGGCAGAAAACGTTGCTTGTAATTGGGCATGCTCACGCACTGGGAATGGGCCTTGCCGATACGGTGTTTTGCCGACGAAGCTGTCAACGCGTAAAGTTGTCGCGGCGCAACTCAGTTGAGGCGAGACGTTCAGGCTGCGCGGCGCTCGTAGCGACGATAGAGTTCGCCGACCTCTGGGATCGCGATGATCTGGCCCGCCTCTGCTGCCTGGATGGGGCGTGCCTCGGGCGTATCCTTCTGCAAACCAAGATGCGTACGACTGCGATGATAGTAGTCCACGAAAGCACGCAAGTGCCGCCGGAGACTTTGGTCATGGAATACGATCACGTGGTCCAGGAAATCACGCCGGATCGTGCAGATTAGCCGTTCGACATAGGCACGCTGCCAAGGCGAGCACGGCGTTGAAAGCACCTGCTTGATGCCCATCGCCTTCACTTGGTCCACAAAGTCCTTCCCGAAGATCTGGTCGCGATCACGTAGCAGATAGCGTGGCGCGCCCTCCCAGGGAAAAGCTTCGCGCAATTGCTGCACCGTCCACTCTGCGGTGATGGGCGGTCACCGCAAAATGCAGTATGTGCCACCGCTCGTGCGCCAGGACAAGGAAGACATAAAGGATCTGAAATCGGATCGTCAGCACGGTAAAGAAGTCGACGGAAACCATGCTTTTTACGTGGTTCTCCAGGAAAGTCCTCCAGGTCTGAGACGGCAGTCTCCCATGGCGAACGATGTACTTACTCACGCTGGTCTCGCCGATGTCGATGCCGAGTTTGAGCAACTCACCGTGGATGCGTGGGGCACCCCAGAGAGGATTGTCGCGGCTCATCGTGCGAATCAAGACGCGGATTTCTTTTGGCACGGCAGGTCGCCCCGGCTTGACACAACGAATTTTCTAAGTCCAAAACAGGCGAAAGCCCTTTCGATGCCAGCCTATGACGGTTGAAGCTTTGACGAGGAGATATTTGAGCACCAATCGGTCTAAACCGCGCACAGCCCGGCCCGCAGAAACCGATCGGTGGGGTTGAACTTAGGTCTTTTGACGGAGCGGTGCAGAACGCCCAGTTGATGGCGAAGCGACAGGATTTCAAGTTGTAGAGCCGCACGACTCCGGAACGTGGCAATCAGAGACGCGTACAGCGAGGAGAATAGGGGCCCAAAGGAGAAATCGGGAAGAACGACAACAATTTATCAACCTGATCGGCATTTACGAGAACCACAATGGCCCTAGCCGGCTCTTTCACTTTGTCCTAACGAGGCTGTAAAACAAAGCTTGCTGCCACTCTCGAAGTGGGGGATTACAACGGGGAACCCCCCACGAGTTAACGCGGCTCTGGTAGTCTATGCCGCTTGAATGTCGGTGACGTGGACTAAGTTCTTCGCCACATCCAAGACTCCGGTCACTTTAACGTTTTTACCTTCAAACGGCTTTACCTTCTCTTGGTCGTCCAAGTAGACGCCTTTTCCGGCCTGCTCGTCTGTGAGGAGCGCGTATTGTCCGTTCTTCGCTTTTACAATCTTTCCAACCAAGGTCCCGCTCTTCTGTTGCTCCTGCTGACCACCGGGTGCCTGGCCTTCTGACTGCGCTCGCAGAATGGGAGTGATTTGTGGGGAGCTCAAAGCAAAACCTAGCGCTAATGAAGCTACCCAGAAATTTTTTCGTGTCATGTATCTCATTCCTTTTAGATGCGATGGCATCGGGTAATCGCGAGCAAGACCTTGGCCAAAGCCCCGCTCCGGCAGGCGTTGTTGACAGAGGAGAACTTGGCGGGCTGGCTCGGCCAAGCCAGACTGCAAACGTTACCGCCTTCAGGTAATTTTTCCCACATCATGACAAACGGTGCTAGAACCAACCTACTAGCGCGGCGCGACAAGCGTCCCATCCCAACGGAATCCACCCACATCCAGCGAGCGCCGCGTGCCCAAAAAACGGCATACCTCGTGCATAGATCTGCGTGCGATGAGCTCTGGTTCTTGTGTCTGGAGTTCATGCAAGAAGGAGCTTAAAATTGCAGAAAATAAGTCGTCCAGAAATCACACCGGCAAGCGGGGAATAGTTGGCCGGAATCCAGCCTCTTCGGTTCCCGTGACCCATATAACCCGGTGTCTCGATTCGGAAATTTATTCGGAGCGAATCCGTTCGCTCTAATGCGCGAGTTCACAAGGGAGATGGCTCGTGCATTCTCCTCTTTCTCAGGTGGAGAAGTGAGGCCTGACACTTGGGGGCCGGCCCGTCGAGGTGAACGAAGCCAAAGGAAATCTTGTGGTCACTGCGGAATTGCCTGGGATCGAAAAAGAGGATGTGAAAATCGAGCTCATCGATCAAACCCTGACAATCCAAAGCGAGCGCAACATGGAGAAGAAAGAGGAAAAAGAGGGCTTCTACCAGCTCCGAACGCAGTTCCGGGCGGTTCTATCGCTCCATCCTGCTGCCGGAAAGTGCGATGCGCCGCCATGTCTCGCCTGGAGAGAAACGTTGCGCTCAAGATTTCGCACATACAATTCAGCCCAAGTTTCGAGCGTGAAGCAAAGGCAATTTCGGCGTTAAACCACCCACACATCTGCACACTTTACGATGTCGGGAAACTGCCTTCGGGCGAAGGCTATCTCGTGATGGAGTTGGTCGAAGGGGAGTTCTTGCGAGACCGGCTTCGCGCCGGGCCCCTGGAGAAGAATGATGTTTTGCGAATCGGCGCCGAGACCGCTGACGCTTTAGCCGAGGCGCATAAGCAGGGAATCCTTCACTGCGACCTGAAACCTGCCAATATTACGCTCTCGCGGCACGGCGTTAAGGTCGTCGACTTCGGGTTGGCTCGGATGACGGCGCACCCGGAGGACGCTGTTGCCGTGATGGGGACACCCGCCTACATGGCGCCTGAACGGATGAACGGAAAGGAAGCAGCCCCAGCGGCGGATTTGTTTGCGCTGGGGTCGATTCTATATGAAATGGCCGAGGGGAAACTTCCGTCCCAATCGACAAAGCAGGTTAGGAGGTCAGCGAATTTGGACGGGCTGATTGCAAGGTTACTCGAAGCCGAGCCGGAGCGGCGTCCGAGTAGTGCGCTGGGGGTGTGGGTTGAACTGAGAAAACTAGCCGTCCCGAGTAGCGCCAAGAAAAACTGGTTCATTGCAGGGATGGCGGCATTGCTGCTGGCGGCGGCCGGTGTCATTTGGTGGAGTGCTCGACGCACAGGCATAGAGCCGCTGCATGTAGACAGATTGAGCCCTATTAGTTTACCCGGCCACAAACTGGATCCTGCTCTTTCTCCCGACGGTTCGTTCCTGGCATTTTCCTGGAGCGGGGAAAAGGACGACGCCCCCGGGCTCTACTTAATGGCTTCTTCCAACGGACTGCTTACACGGCTCACCCGGAGTCCGACGGAAGACATCTCGCCGGCATGGTCGCCGGATGGTCGCCAAATCGCATTTCTGCGAGGTCATCCAGGCCGAGCCGCCGAGCTGATGCTAGTGTCAAGCACTCCTCAAACGGGATCATTTCCGGTAGCGCGAAGGCTGATTGAAGCACCGATGGGGGTTATTCCCCACTTCGACATAAGTCCCGTTCTAACTTGGACGCCGGACGCAAAAGAGATTGTTGTCGCTATGAAAACGTTACCTCTCATAGGACCGCCCTGTTTCGGGTGAACGTGAATAACAGCCATGTGTCTATGTTGTTAGCCAGCGCCAACGAAGATACTTCTCCGGCGTTTTCCGCGGATGGACAGTGGCTCGCCTACACGGCGTTAACTCCTTCGAAAAACTATTTGTTTGTCAGGCGAATGGGCGCATCCGGCCAACCGCCAGGAGAGCCAACTCTAGTGATGGCCGGCGCAAAGGGTCCCGCCGGAGTGCATTCGCCGATCTGGGAGCCAGGCGGAAAGCGCCTTCTATTCGCGTATGGCTCACAGCTTCTCGAATGGGAACACGGGGGCAAGACAAGAGTGTTGTATGTCGCGCCCGAGATGTTACAACGTGTCACGGCAAGCTGGGATGCCAGTTTGCTTCCTCGTATTATCTACTCGACAGGAGGAACACAGTCCGCGACGCAGTTGCGGGTTTTATCGCTTGCAGACGGCGGACGCAGGGCCGAGGGGCCAGCAGTTCCATTGCTCAGTTTCAACGGTTCCCAGTTCCGTTCAGATTTTTCACCGGATGGGCGTTGGATCGCCTTTGGCAGCCGCGCGAGCGGCGCCGGCGAGATTTGGCTTGCGGCATCCGACGGCAAAAATGCTCGCCAGTTAACGCATCTAAACGCGGCAGTAGCGAACGCGCCTCGCTGGTCTCCGGACGGCAAGCAAATCGCGTTTTTTGCCAGACTTCCTTTCATCGCGCAGCCATACGTTCTGCATCTAGACCCGCAAGGGCATGTCGCTCCGGGGACTGTACCGCGGCAGGTGACGCACACCGATAATGGGATGTGCTGTCCATGGTGGTCCGGCGATGGCAAACAGTTATATGGCATCGGGCCTATGAATAAGCCGGGATTACCTGTTGATGCCTATCGTATTGTTCGGCTCACCGTCGCCGGAGGTAAGGTCGAAGATTTATTTCAGGGCGACAGTCCGGCAATATCTCGGGACTATCGTCAAGTCTTCTATGGAAATCCCCTGCCGGGGCCAGGCCTCTTCGCTCGCTCTCTTTTGGGAGACGTCAAATCGAATCCTGAAAAGTTGATTGTCGAAGACTATGTTGGTCCTGACGGTTTCGCGCCCGCCGGTAACGGAATATTCTATGTCGGCCGCGACGCAAACGGCAGAGCGGAGGCTATCCGGTTCTTCAACTTTCGTTTGCGCCGGACGTTCGATCTCGGTCCCGCGCCGATCGCCGCCATCATTGGAATGACCGTTTCACCGGATGGCCGCAAGCTTGTCTACGACGCTCCTTCGGCGGCCCATGACGATCTGATATCGGTTCAGTTCCGCCGAGGCTCGAACTAGTCATTTCTGGAGCAAACTGTCGACGCCGACCACCATGCCGGATGTATC
Source organism: Bryobacteraceae bacterium (assembly GCA_035316385.1). Lineage (GTDB taxonomy): Bacteria > Acidobacteriota > Terriglobia > Bryobacterales > Bryobacteraceae > Bog-105. Next base: position 7,186 of record DATHIZ010000453.1, read on the forward strand.
CGGTCCAAAAAGCGCGCTGGCCCGCTCTTCCACCGTTTTGGCTTCTCGCTTTCGCCCGCTGATTCTGAGGAATGTCGCGTATTCGCAGTAAACGGCTCGCCCGTCCAGTTGACGGAGGATTGGTGGCAGACTATCGAAGTGAACCATCGCCTGTCGAAAATAGCTCTCGGCCTTCTCGAGGTTCCTGTGTTTTGTATGCGCAACCGCTAACGCCAGCGACGTTCTTACTCGAGAGCTTGCATCGCAGCAGTGAAGCTCCACGATTCGCCAAGCGCGCTCCAACATCGACACAGCCTCGATGGTGCGTCCCTCCTTCAGATACAACATGCCTAGATTAGCGAGGTCCGGTACAATGTCCGGAGATGCGCCGCCTCCGGCCCCTTCCTGTTCTGCAATCGATTCTCTATACGCCGCTGCAGCGCCTTGAAAATCTTTCTCTTTTTCGAGCAGAACCGCCTTCAGACCTTTGACGAAAGCCAAATCGTCGTGCGCCTGGATGGGCAGAGACTCAATGCGAGACAGAAGACCGGCGGCTTTGCTCACCCTTCCCTCCTCCAGTCGCAATCTGGCAAGGAGCAGTAACGGGCGGCATAACGCGGGAGAATCGGGCCCAAGCGCTTCTTCGAGTGCCTTCACCGACCGGTTTCCAGCATGTTCAGCCGCGGCGCGCTTGCCTAACTTCTCGAGCATATAGGCCATGTTGCCGAGCGTAACTCCCGTACAAACGCTGTTGTCTTGTGTGCCGGTCATCGTCGAGACGAACGGCGAAAGCTGCGCCTCGGCTTCGGCAATACGCCCCTGCTGTAACAAAACAATGGCCTCGCGATTTGCCGCGTCGCATTCCGGGCTGAGTGTGGCCGCCATGAGGGGCACGGCGGAGAGTAAGAGCGAGCCGACATGGCCCAGTCCTTTGACAGGATGCATTTGGTTTTCCGGACCTCACTTACTGTAGTGAGCGGAAAAACCGGACAAAAACTCTAACACGCCGTATAAGGCAGTTCTCTTCCTTGAGCACCAGCCGCATTCGTGTTCGTGCCGAATCCGGCAGGAACACGAATCTCTTCGAGCGTAACGTTCGTCTTTTAAAAAAGATATTTCAAAGCCATCTGCAATTGCCGCATCGCGATCGCCGTGCCTGTCACGCTGCCAAATGCGGACGCTTGGGTATTAATGTTTGGCGGGCTCCACACCGGATGGTTCAAGATGTTAAAACCCTCGAACCGGAACTGCAGCCTGTGCTGTTCGGAATAGGGCATGCGAAACTCTTTGTGCGCCGAGAAATCGAGCGCGAAAATGCCCGGCCCGATGACGGTGTTGCGGCCCAGGTTGCCGAATGTTCCTGCCGGCTGCAGAGCGAAAGCCGCGGGGTTATACCAGCGTGTCGGCGTCGGATTATCCAGGTAGGGACTGACGCCGGTGGCATTGGGCCGGTCGAAAAGACCTCCTGCTCCGGAGCGGTCAATCCCCCCGATGGTGACCGTTTGCGGAAAGCCGGTTTGCACCGTCCAAATGAATCCGGCCTGCCATCCTCCGGCCAGCGTGTTCAGAAATCCATTCTGGACGTCCACTTTCCGTCCCCTCCCAACGGGTATATCCCACAGAGACGAGGTGGCGAACCGGTGCCTCGTATCGAACGCCGAAAGGCCCCATTCACACTTCCGGCAGTTGCTGTTCTGCGGGAACAACGTGTCCTGTCCCTGCACGCGTATGCCGCTCGAGTTATCTAACGATCTTGCATAGGTGTAGGAAGTCAGCAGGCTGAAGCCGCTGCTAAAGCGCTTCGTCAACTTAATGCTGCCGGAATTGTAAACACCGTTTGCCGCCGGGTCGACCAATTGAATGCGCCCGAAATTGGGATACGGGGATCGCATCTGAACTGTGCCCACTGTTCCCGGAACTGATTCGTTCACCGCGCGCAGGAATTCCAGCTTGCGGCTGATCGATCCCAAGTAGCCCGCCTCTACAACAAACTCATGAGGCAGTTCGCGCTGCACGTTCAACAGATACTCCCACGTGTAAGGCGTTCGGCGCTCATACTTGTTAGCAAACGCATACGGAACCGTAATGTTGGCTGTACCGCCGCTAATGGAGGCGAGCGCGTTACTCCAAAACAAGGTTGGATTCCCGATCGCCGAGTTCACGCGGATGCGGCCGGCCGTGTTGCGAGCCATGTCGAAGCGCGGATTGCCCGTGTCCTGGTTGAAGAACATGCCGGCGCCGGTGCGGACCACCCATTTTGAGCTGGGCGAATACGCAATACCGATGCGCGGCCCCAAGTCGCTGTAGTCGGTCTGCACCAGCCGGCTGCCCAGCCTGCCGCTGCAGTTTGTGTTGATCTGCGGCCAACGAACCGCTATCCCCGCATAGGGATCTGTACAGGGCGCTTGCCGTACGAACTGTGGATACCGGCTTAAGTCCCGCACATTGGCCGTTGTGTCCATGAACGGAATGTACACGGAGAAAGCGTTGTTGAGCGTGTCATAAAACGGCGGCGTCAATTCATAGCGCAAGCCCAGCGACAAAGTCAGCTTCGATGTTACTTTCCAGGCATCGTCGACATAGAATGCCCATGCATTGCGCTGGAACGTTGCGTTTGCAATCGCCACCGCTGCCTCTGATTGGTACAAATCACCCAGCAGGAAATCGGCAAATGAATCACCGCCCGTCCCGCCAGCCGATAGCGTCCCGTTGGCCTGGAACGTGAACTGGCCGCGCGCAAACTGGTTACCCACCTGGTTGTAGTTTTCACGCCGGAATTCCCCGCCGAGTCGAAACGTATGCTTGCCCCGAATGATGGACAGGTTGTCTACGAATTGCAGCGTGTTGTTATCGTTCGCATAAGGCCCTTCCGTGTCATCGCCCAGCCGCTGGTAATTGGCCAGCGTGACGTTCGGGATACCCCACTGCACCGGTTGACCGGCTTGCAATCCAGGGATTCCGATTGTGCTGACGGCGTCCGTTTGAAATGCCAACAACGTTCCAATCGAATTGAAAAAACGCGTATAGCCGTAGCGGGCCTCATTGACTATGTTGGGTGAAAACGTCCGCGTGTTCGATCCCATATACTGCTCGAAATTTGTCAGAATCTTGCTGCCATCGAGTGCTAGACCTTGCGTCGCCTGGTTTTCGTCACCCCAACTGTAGCGGCCCGACCACTGCGATTTGGCCGATTCTACGTAGTCCATCCGAACGATGAACTGGTCTTTATTAATGGGTGAGGCTCCCGAGCGCACATAGTTATTCGCTAGTGTCGCGGTGGGGACGTTCGCGGGTGTGTAGTACTGCAGCAACTTCTTCGATATGGGATCGATGCGGTTCTGCGGAATCACATTGCCGGGAAACGGCGTCTTGCCGTTAGGATCGTAGATCACCTTCCCTAGGCCGCTGAAGTCGCCGTTAAACATTGCGGCAGTGGGCACGTTAAAAACGCCTTGCGTATTCTGCCGCTGCCGGAAGGCCTCATAGTTGGCCAGGAAAAACAGCTTATCCTTGCCGTTGAAGAGTTTCGGAATACGGACCGGCCCATCCAGTTCAAAACCGTATTGATTCCATTTGAAAGGATTCTTGTTCTGCGGCCGGCTCGTAAACGAATACGGCTTCGCATCCAGTACCTCATTGCGCAAAAACTCGAACAAGGCGCCATGGTATTGATTGCCGCCCGACTTGGTCAACACGTTGATCTGCGTCGCGTTGTGGCCGAACTCAGCCGGATACACGCCCGTCTGCACCTTGAACTCCTGCAGCGCGTCAATTGAGGGCAGAACGACGTAGGTATTAAAATTCGGATCGGTATTGTTGACTCCATCAAGCGAGAAGTAGTCGAACATCGTGCGCTGGCCCGCTACCGAAATGGATTGCGAAGCCCTGTCCCCGCCTTGTCTCGCTCCCGCCTGTCCCGCCGACGGCGACAACGTCGTCACGTTCGGCGCCAATGCCACGAGCTGCAGAAAGTTACGTCCGTTCAGCGGGAGCTCTACGATGCGCTTGTTTTCTACCACCGTTCCAACGCTGGCATTCTCTGACTGGAGCGTGACCGTGCTAGCATCCACCACCACTGATTCACTTACCTGCCCAATCGTCAGTGCCAAGTCCAAGCGAACTGTCTGCTGCACCTGCACGATGATATTGTCGCTTTCACTTCGCTTGAAGCCTTGCTTCTCGACCTGTATGCTATACGTGCCCGGTGGTAACGACGGGAAAGTGTAGTCGCCTGATGGCGTACTGACAGTACGGCGCACGGCGTCGGTATTAACGTTTCTCAGCGCAATTGCGGCGTCGGGAACTACGGCGCCGGAAGAGTCGCTGATTTGGCCGGTGATCTGGCCGAAGGTTTGTGCCGGCATGGGCACGGCAGTGAGCAGAACGAGTGCAAATATAGCAATCGCTGCCTGTGACAAGCGGTTCATCCCCGTAACCTCCTGAGCTTGTTAGAGGCAGTATATATCAATTATTCGTGCGGCGAACTTTATTTGATTGCGTGCACGCCCAATCGCAGGTACTCGAGCGCTTCTGAAACCGCCGCCTTAGCCCTGACGTCTTTTCCAGGCGCCGGGATCGCGTCCCGGTTGCTGTTTGTTATCGGAAGTGCCGGCTGGCTTGAGTCAAAAAACTGGAGTTCAAGAAGCTTGGAATTTCCCGTTCTGGAAATGCCATTTCAACACGCAAGCCATTCATAAAAATCGGTCGTCATCCCAAACCTGGCGAAGCGGAACGGGACAACAAAACGGAAGCTGTGGAATCCCCTTGCCAGTTGAGCCGCTGTCTGGATCGTTATCTGACGGAAGGCCTTCTCTGTATCGGATTCGATGCAGTCTGCCGCCTCCAGATTCCGTATCCAGAGATCGGCCGCCTGCTCGACCTTGTCATTTCCAAACACGTCGCCCACCGTGGTTGGAAATGCTCCTAGCTGTCTCTCCGCGGCGTTGGCCATCTGAGCGCAAGACGAAGAGGACATTTCCAGCTCATCGGTCACGGTTATCGTTGACACTGTAATCCCGCCTTTCTGATCGGTAGGGTGTTCGGCGGCAGACATCTTGACAAGCCCTCCCAAACGGCCGCCGCCGGCTCTTTCAGCAACCTTGGTATGCACACATAGTAGGCGGCTTTGCGGCCCCGATACTATCCTCTTTTGGTAGGAGGTGGCTACTCACTTGTTGCGGTCTCGGGAACACGGAATTAGCTCAGCGAAGGGACTCGGCTTGCATCGGTTGCGTGGACTTCGGGCGGCCGTTATGGTTCAGCCCAAGTCAAGCCTAAATCAAGAGGGATAGGGGGACGTGACTCAGCGACTTAGTGTCCCATTGCTGATTGAATGGCATCGAACAGCGATTTCCGGCGAACAGGCTTACTCAGAAAGTCCATGGCTCAACGCCCGCTGCCGCGAAGACTCATAGGCGTGGGCAGTAATAAAGATGATCGGGATAGCGTGCCGCTCGATGTTCAAATGATTCTGAAGTTCAAAGCCACTCATCCCGGGCAAGTAGACGGCTTCCAGCACAAAATATAAGTAGCCGCGTCCTACCAAGGCAGGATGGACTCCGGTCTGAAGACCACTTACCATAAAGCCAGATGAAGCTTTAGTCTTTCGGACATCTTGACCAGCTTGGCCAGGGACTCGGCCCCCATCTTTTGCATGACACGGGCGCAGTGAGTCTTTATGGTTAAACTCGCTCGTGCCCAGCTCGGCGCCGATCTGCTTATTCAGCAGCCCGGAGACCACCAAGTCCAGCACTTCCTTCTCCCGCGCAGTCAGGGAGCCGTAGCGGGCGCGGAGTTCCGTCATCTGCGCGCGTTCGTTCCATGCCGCGCGGTCTTTGGCAATTGCCTCCCGAATAGCATCCAGCAGTTCTTGACCGCGGAACGGCTTGGTGAGAAACTCAACCGCTCCCGCCTTCATGGCGCGTACCGTCATGGGAACATCAGCGTGGCCGGTAATAAAAATGATCGAGAGACGGACATTAGCGTCGGCCAGGTCACGCTGAAATTCAAGCCCGCCCCAATCCTTACAGCTTATCCTGCCCCTCGCCTGACTCGGACAGCCACTTACCGGAAAATATGACAGACCTCGAACCGACAATCGCGATTTTCAGATCCCAAAGCCTTCGCCTTCAACAGCCGACATCACAACCCCGTCCCGTCTTCGACAGAAGTGATTTGCAGTCGTTTTTTGAAAAGCACCTTTTTCGGCTATTTACTAAACTCGACTTTGGCCATTAGGCAGCTCTGCAGAGTGCGTAGATGAGGCAGTCACGTAAAGCTTTGGAGGATTTGAGGATGTGGCGTTTTCGACCAGAGGGGCGAAAACCCATGTGTGCCCAGTATTGTTGGCGCACAGCGGCT
>DATHIZ010000454.1:0-3515 GCA_035316385.1 Bryobacteraceae bacterium
TTTCAGGCCCTGGACGCGGCACGGATCAGCGTTATGACCGGTTCCAGGAGAATCTCCGAGATTAGAGGCGCGGGCTTGAAGGTGCTCGCCGGGGAACCTCGCATCAGCGTCGAATACTTCGAGATTGTGGATGCGGAAAATATGCAGGCGGTGACCGACATGTCGGGACGAATTTGCATCGCGGCCGCTATTTGGCTCGGCTCGGTCCGGCTCATCGACAATCTCTCCCTGCCGCCGCGCTCGTGAGGCGTATCCTTTGCAACTTAGGCATCCGCTAGTTGGAGTAGTTTGATATCGGCCGGCCGCCCTTCGGCTGCGCGTTCGAATGCCTCTATACTCCGCTCAAAGGGGAAAGTTTCCGAGAGCAAGGGCACCGGACCCAATCAAGGCCAGCGCTTTGCCGTATACATTTGCGTAGCGAAACACCGTCTCGATGCGTATCTCTTTACTCTGTGCGCCGACCACATCGAAGGGCACGGGCTCGACCGGCATTCCCACCAGCACCAAAGTGCCTGCTGGAGCCACCAACTCGATCAGCGTCTCAAATGCTTTGGCATTTCCGCTGGCTTCAAACACGACGTCGGCGCCCCATCCGCCGGTGAGTTCCGATACTCGTTCAGAGAGCGAGGTATTTCGGATGTTGACTGCAATGATCCCCGGGTAGCGTGCCGCCACCCGAGCTTTTCAGGCACCAGATCCGCGATGATTACCTGGCCTGCGCCGCCGGCCAAAGCAGCTAAGGCCACCATGATGCCGATGGGGCCGCATCCGACCACCACCGCAATATCTCCCGGCTTCAAACCGGCTTTGGTTGCGGCCTGCAAACCGACCGCGAACGGCTCAATCATGGCCGCCTTCCACGAAAGAAACGTTGTCCGGAAGCTGGTAGGTGAAAGCCCCCGGATGCATCACTTCAGGAGTCAGGCAGCCATGAACCGGCGGTGTGGCCCAGAACGCAACGGACGGGTCAATGTTATAGCGCCCCAGACGGCTGGCTTTTGAAGTCAGGTCCGGAATGCCCGGCTTCATGCATACGCGATCGCCCGGCTTCAGGTGCTTTACCTGGGAGCCCGTTTCTATCACGATGCCGGCGGCTTCGTGACTCAACACCATCGGCGCTTTGACTACGAATGGCCCGATCTTGCCGTGAGTGTAGTAGTGAACATCGCTGCCGCAGATTCCGACGCGTGCCACCCGGATTTTGACGTCCCGGACTCCCATAGGGCTGAAAATTTTAACTCTCGGATCGACAGTTTCCGTTTCTCTTCCAATACCAGAGCTTTCATGATTTGCGTTTTACAGGAACGATAACAAACGGCTCTTCGATTTCCAGATCGGGATACATGCGGCCGGCGCCGTTGTTGCCGATCGTTTCGACGAAATACATCAGGTCCCATTTGGGATCGATGAAGGAAGCCGGTATGCGGCCGACGTATGTGCCTGTTTTCGGATCGAGCGCCATTTCCGCTGTTTCGTAGTCTTCGACTTGGGTGACATGCCGGTATCGAAGGCGGACCGATTTTACACCCGGCTTCACGCTGGATGACGCGTTGACACGCGCGGAGACGACATAGTCGCTTCCCTGCTCCGCCATGCCTGCCGGCAACAGTTGCGCCGCCGGCGGCTCAGGCATTGCCGTCGACAGCGCAACATGACGTGCGCCGGGCGTGCCCTCTGCTTTTGCCCGCTCCGCGAGCAGTTGTTCGAAATCGCGATTGAGCAGTGCGTATTCCTCTTTCCAATGACGGCTGAACCCAACCGCGTGCGCACCGAAAGCCAGATTCTCGTTGTACACGTCGCCTGCCGCGGTAACCATTTGCTTCCATGATTCCACCGCGTGCCGCTCCGAAGCCACCGCGTCATCGAACGCCGCAAGGTCGCCGGACTGTTTGTACAGGTTGTACTGCACGCCGGCGAGCAGGCGCCATGAGTGATAGCGAGCCAGACCCGCAAGGATGTTCAGGTCGGTGATGGTTGAGCGAAATTCGTTGCCCGCGTGGCTGCCGATGCTTTTCTCCGCTTGTGCCACCTGCTCTTGAATAGCGTCCGCCGTTTTCGCAAACCAGCGGCTCGTTTCCTCCGGCCTGCGCATCGGCGTCTCCGTTCCCGCAAGGATGCTCTTGGCCTCATCGCGAACGTTCATAAACTGCTGAATGTCGCTGCCATCCTCTTTTGCGTATTGCACCAGGCTGCCTTGCCGGTTCATCTCGGCCCATCCGCGCGTCGTCGGGAAATTTTGGTAGAGATAGCTGGCCGCTACCACGCGAGGCAGCACGTTGCTCGCCAGATGCAGGCCTTGCATCACGCGCGGCCCGGCTTGCGGCCCGAAGCGCCTCTCGAATTCCCGCGTCCAAACTTCAGGACCTGCTTGGGGATTGTAGGTGAGCCGGCCCCATACGCGGTAGAAATGCCAGTAGCGTTCAAATTCGTAATCGTAATAGCGGTAGTTCGGATTGAGAATCTCCAGCGGTTTTTCGTCGTGCGGTTCGCCGAGCATCTTAGTGGCAAGCATTTCGTTTACTTCGAAAGTTTGTCCGTCGTAGATGCGCACGCTGGTGGCAAAGCGGCGGACATAATCAGGATCGCCCCACAGCAGCACGCGGGTGGTTCCGCCATTCCAAAGCTGCCAGTGGATGCGGTACTGCTGCGGATAGCGCAACAGGTCGGCGTACCCATGCCGGCGTTCTTTCTGGTTTTGCGTATTGATGTGCGTGGGCGGAAAAGGCATTCCCATTTGCTCCATCCAATACTTGGTGGAGACCCTCGACTTCAGCCCCAGGTTCACGGCGTCTTCGATCACGGCGTCCGGCAATTCTTTTGCACGCAAATCGAGGCGCACACGCGGATGGTCCTGCTTGATGGCGGAGAACACGTCGTGCCAAAACGGCTGCATCTCTTCATGCTTTAAGCCTGACTCGTCGTGCATGCGGAACTGAATCGCATCGAGTTCGGGAAACACATCCAGGAAGCGCCGTAGAGATGCTTTGGTGTAGGCCGAGAGATTTTCAGTACTCACGCCAAACACCAATCCCGGCACGCGTTTTCCGGCATTGTCAGATGCGCCGGGGATGCCGCCGCCCTGCACGCCGCCGCGGTAAATGTGGTCCCAGATGCCGGCCGTCACTTCTATGCCGCGCTCATGCGCAATGCGCATTAAAGTCTTGAACGCCGCCGTGTTTTTCGCTTGCTGCTCCGGTGTGAAGCCTACTATTTCGACATTCGGAAAGCCCGGTGTAGTGAAAAAGAACGGATAGAGTGGCGCCATGAACCCGCCGTCTTCGTAGCCGAAGATCACAACGAAGCTATTGATGCGGTCCGCCGCCAGCATGTCGAAATAGCGCGTCCAATAACGCTCGTCGTACAGCCGCTGTTCGAAATACGCCCGCTGCATGGTGTAAGTCGAGATTCCTCGTTCGAGCAGGTATGGCGTCTCGGTAGTTTCCCGTACCTGTTGAAATGGATTGGAGGCGGGGCTGTCCGTGATTTTTTCCGCCGTGTCGAGCGCCGCATACATC